>JAJDNW010000107.1 GCA_022340465.1 Deltaproteobacteria bacterium
TTCCCAGCCTCATCGTATTGAGGGGTGAGTGAAATAATCGGTGAGATAACTCAGCCGCGGGCCTATTTTGCCGTGGCCGGCTCTGTCTGCCCGGAGAGCAATGCGACCTCGCCGATCTCCATGACCAGGTAGGGATCCGGGTCCAGCCCCAAGCGCTCGAGGGTGCGTCTGAGGTCCAGCACGGGGAAGCCGGGGGGATTGTCGCCCAGGTGGAAGGCGCCCCACTGGGTGGGAATGAACACACCGGCGCCGAGATCCTGGAAGGCCCGGATCGATTCTTCGGCATTCATGTGCGTGTAGTGCATGAACCAGCGCGGATGGTAGGCGGTCAGGGGCATCAGGGCGTAGTCGATGCCGGGAAAGCGCCTGCCGATCTCCCGGTAGCCTGCGAAATAGCCACTGTCCCCCGCGTAATAAACGGACACATCCCCGGATTCCAAAAGGTAGCTGGCCCACAGGGTGGTGTTGAAGCCCTGGCCGATCCGGCGGGACCAGTGCTGCGCAGGCAGGCAGGTAAGAACGATCCCGCCGCCCACGTCCAGGCGCTCCCACCAGTCCATTTCCCGGACCTGGCCGTCGTGAAATTCCCGCACCAGATTCCCCAGCCCCAAAGGCACGAACACACGCGCGTGGCCGGGCAGCGCCTGAATGGTAGCCTTGTCCAGGTGGTCGTAGTGGTTGTGGGAAATGACCACGTTGACAGGGTCCGTGATGCCCGCAAGGAACGCCATGTCCAGAGCCGGCGGTGTCCGCCGCGCCGGGAGCAGGGCCCTTTTGGAGAGCATGGGGTCGGTCAGCCAGAAGGTGCCGTCGATGCGCATGAGAAAGCTGGCGTGGCCGATCCAGGCAATGTAGTCCCTGCCCTCGAGAGAGGCGATGCGCCGGGGAAGATCCGGGCGAACGGCGGGCAGGAAGGTTTTCTCCTCCTGGGTGTAGGCGGCCTTTTTGGTGAACCCCCAGCGCAGAACCCGGCCGAAGGCTTTTTCCTTCATGGGGTTCCAGGGGTTGAAAAAGACCCCGCCCTTCCGGTTGGCGGCGTACAGGGCCGCGGCATCCTGGCCCTCGACGATTGCATGCCACTTTTGCTCGTCAAAGGGTGGCGGGGCCATGACGCAGCTTCCCAGGACCAGGATCAGGGTCAGAGCGATGAGTACGGCGACAATATGATAGCGGTTGGTTTTCATAACAGGATCAATCTAGGTCGTATTGCCTGGAAAATCAAGTCGGGCGGGGGAATTAAAGGAACCAGAGGTCGGCAGGGATAAATCCCTGCGCTACATGGCCGCACGCTATTGACAGCGTAGAACAGGGCTTCAGCCCTGATAAAAGCGTAACGCACCTTAAAACCTGACACCTGAAACGCAACACGTAAAACGTGCATCTCGTTTCACCACCGGATAACCGCACTCCCCCAGGTCAAGCCGCCGCCGAACACGGGCATGCAGATCAACTGCCCGGGTCGGATACTGTTGTCGCGCACGGCTTCGTTCAAGGCGATGGCACAGGATGCCGAGGAGATGTTGCCATAACGGTCGAGCGTGACATAAAATTTTTCCATGGGCACTTTCAGCTTGCCCGCCATGGCCTGAAACATCCGCAGGTTTGCCTGGTGCGGGATAAACCAGTCGAACCTGTCGATCGGTATCCGGTTGTATTCGGAGGCTTCTTCGATGGCCTCGACGAAATAGCGCACCGCCACCCGGAAGCTGTATTTGGCTTCGATCAGCTTTAAGAAATGCAGCCCCTGATCCACACTAGTGTGCGAAATGGGGGTGGTTTTCGACCCGCCTCCCGGAAGGAGCAAATCCTGTCCTTTTTCCCCATCGGTGTGCAGGTGGGTCGACAGAATTTCCGGCCCCCGGTCGCCCCCTGTCAAAATGGCCGCCCCGGCGCCGTCTCCCCAGAGAATGCAACTCGTCCTGTCTGTCCAGTCCAGCGTTCGGCTCATGGTTTCGGAAGCGGCGACCATGACGTATTTGCATGCCCCGGACCGGAGGTACTGTTCGGCCACGTTCAATCCGAAGATAAATCCCGAACAGGCCGCCGTGATGTCGAATGTGACGGCCTGCACGGCGTTGAGCCGGCTCTGCAGCCAGTTGGCACCTGACGGGCAACACGTGTCCGGGGTTATCGTGGCGAGAATGATGAGATCCAGATCGGCGGCTGACAACCCCGCGTCGTCCAGCGCTTCGACAGCCGCTTCGTACGCCAGGTCGGACGTCGCCATGTCAGGATCGGCGATCCTTCTTTCCTTTATACCGGTCCTTTTACGAATCCACTCATCGGAGGTATTCAGCCCCATTTCCTGCAAACCGGCATTCGACAGCACCCTTGGAGGGACATACGATCCGGTGCCTGCAATACGGATGGACGTCGTGTTGTCGGGTGATCGCAAAGGCATTGGTAACACCTCTTGAAACAGTTAAATCCCAATATCTAAATTGAACACTCCCCGCAGCAAGCTTAAGGGGAATCTTCACCGTAAGGAATTCTACCAATTATGATTCGCTCGCTTACCCTGCAGCAAGCTGCAGGGAATGCGCTCGCTATCTCGGTTCAATAAATAGAGGGCCCAGGGGGTCAAAGATTCAAGGATCCGAGGGTAAGACCATAGAGGTCACAGGCGCATGCAGGGTTGAAACCCTGCGTTACCTAGCCGTAGGCTTTATGCTGTGTAGTCCAGGGCTTCAGCCCTGAAAAAAACAAATCGTCTCATGCCTAAAGCCACTTAACACGTAATCACTCAACACCTAACACTGGGCCACTGGATCACTTGCCCTCTTGAACCCTCGGAAACCTGAATGCTATCACGCTGCTGTTCGATAATCAGCCTCCCAGCATCCTAGCATTATATGCAATTTCTCTGCGCTCTCCACAAACGCTACCGAAGGGGGCGAGAGATCATTACCTACGATGAGCGTTTAAAATGGTAAAAATGAATAGAATATATTTAGTTTCAGAGGATTATAGCCCTTTTTATTCTTAAAATTTGAAACCCATTGGGATTGCCGATCGAACCTAAATCTATGGCGTCAGAAGCTATACCACAGAGTCCACTATAGCGAAACAGCATCTCCCTTGTATATGCGCCAACATCGACAATCGCTCAACTTCGGAATTATATAGCGGGTTGCGTTCACTGCCACAAAAACGCAACCGCGCGCTTGCCCAGGATGTAGTCGTCAAAAACGACGCTGCCCGGCTTATCCGCCATGCCCGCACAAACGTGGAGCGGCAGCAAGTGCTCCTCGCGCGGGTGACAGTAACGCGCCGACGGCGCCTTTTCCCACTCCCTCAGCCGCTGTTCCCGTTCGGTGCCGGGCAGGGTGCCTGTGCAGGTCTCCATCAGCCAATCCTGAAATTCGTCGTTGGCGGCATCGGGGACCTCGTTGCCGTCCCATACAAAAGCACGCATGTTGTGAAACGAAAAGCCGGAGCCGACGACCAAAATATTTTCGGCCCTCAATTCGCGCAATGCCTTGCCAAGCGCAAGATGAGCGGCCGGGTCCAACCCGCGCACCAACGACAGCTGAAGCGCGGGGATATCTGCCTCGGGATACATCAACTTCAAGGGGATGAAGAGGCCGTGGTCGAAGCCGCGCTGCAAATCGACGCCGGCCCGAATCTCGTTGCGGTCCAGTAATGCGGCTATGCGTTCGGCCAGCACCGGGCTGCCGGGCACCGGATAGGTGACCCGGTAGGCTTCGTCCGGAAAGCCGTAGTAATCATAGAACAGCGAAGGCGTCGGAGCGCCCAGGAGGGTGGCGGCGGGTTCTTCCCAGTGAGCGCTGACGACCAGAATCGCCTCGGGCTTGCGCAGCTGCTCCGGCAGCCGGCGCATGAAAGCCACCATCTCCCTATGGCCGGCATCGCCCAGCAGGGGCAAGGGTCCTCCGCCATGGGAGAAATAGATTATCTGGGCTTGCATATCGGCCCCATCCTGATGCGTCGTACCGTTCGAAGGCTCCATCGCACAATTGCTCCTGCTGTCGCTACCCGACCCCGTAGGACCCGGCACTGGTTTCAGCCTGGGCAGGGATCCAGAAAGCTATTAGCCATATGCCCTGGATCCCTATCCCTGCCTGCGAGGCTGTGTCATTATTCACCCAATAGTGCTACCAGGAAAATTTTTCAGGGCTAAAGCCCTGGTCTACATTGATAACCGTTTGATTATACACAGTTTGGTTCTATCCATCTGTTGCCCGATCATGTAGCGCAGGGTTTTTACCCTGCCAAAGCGGATTGCGACACAGCCTCCTGCGCCGGAATGACGAGGGTTCTAATCTAAAACTCCCCGGCTCTTCAGCTACGTCGATAATCATTTTCTGCGTCCTCCTTGTCCAAACGACCCCTTCCCGATTTCGATTGCGATACGTGGGAAGTCTAAGGGGAAGGTTTTTTATTCGGAATACGCCATTTTTTCATGTACTTCCAGATCGAAGCCCTGCTCAACCCGACCCTGCGTGCGACTTCGGCTTTATTCCAGTCACACTCATCCAGAAGGTGAAGCAGGGTGTCACGCGCGAGTTTCCCTCCCGGCACGTACGGTCTTTTGGAGGCATCGTACGATTCGAAACAATCATCATCCTTTCTTTTTCGCCTCACCTCCCCGGGAAGGTCGAGCACATCGATTCTGTTCCTGTCGCAGAGAACGAATGCATGTTCGATTGAATTCTCCAGTTCGCGCACATTCCCGGGCCAGTGGTAATTCATGATAATGCTCATGGCAGGCTGTGAGACGCCCTGAATCCGCTTGCCCGTGTGTTTATTGTTGAGCTCGATAAAGTGATTGACCAAAAGCGGGATGTCGTCCATGCGTTTTCGCAAAGGGGGGAGGTGAATAGGAAACACCTTCAGCCGGTAATACAGGTCCTCACGAAAACGGCCCTCTTTTACCAGTTGATACAGGTCCCTATTCGTTGCGGCAATAATGCGAATATTGATCTTCCTTTTGATGGACTCGCCCACGCGCTCGATCTCTTTCTGCTGTAATACACGCAGCAATTTGATCTGTATCAGCGGGCTTATTTCACCGATTTCGTCAAGGAAAATCGTTCCGTCGTCGGCCTCCTCGAAACGCCCTGTGCGGCCGCGTATCGCGCCGGTGAACGCCCCTTTTATGTGGCCGAAAAGCTCGCTCTCCAGCAAAGACTCCGGCAGAGCGCTGCAGTTGACGGTTATCAACTGTTTTTCTTTTCGCTCGCTGCAGGCGTGTACGGCACAGGCCACGAGTTCTTTACCCGTTCCGCTCTCTCCCTGGATCAATACCGCGACCTCGCTTTCGGCGGAAGCCTTGATGGAGGCAAACACATTTTCCATAGCCCGGCTTTTGCCGATAATTCCGCTGAACCGGTTCAACTTGCTGAGACGAAGGGCGGCCTCCTCCATTTTAAGCCTGGCGTTGTGCAACTCCGACAGATCCGTCACCGCTTCCACAATGCCTTCGACGGTCCCGTCGTCATGTTTGATGACCCTGGCATTCTTGATCACCGGAACGGCGTGGCCGTCTTTGTGTCGCAGCAGGCACTCCACCGGTCCGATTTCACCCTTGTCGATAATGCCGCACTCCGTGAAACCGTTCGGGCAGGCCTTGCCGAAGCACTGACTCAGGCCCAACAGTCCACAGCTTCTGCCCACGGCCTCGTTTTCCCTGTAGCCGGTGATATGCACCATCGCCGGATTCCAGGATATAATCCGTCCGTTGATGTCGAGGGCGAACACCCCATCGCCGATGGATTCCAGCAGCATTTTAACGAACACGCTGTCGTGGATCTCCTGAAACAGTTTTTTCATGTCATTTCTCATCCTTGGCTGCCTGCAGGTGGCGCTACAGTAGCGCCACCTTATGCCACCGCTACTATAGCCGATGCCCGATCGCCCTGTCAAATCCCAGGACAATTTTATCCTTTCCAATGATGCCGTGCATTCTTTCGATATATTTTTGCTTTTGCTCACAAGGTGTTAGGATTTGGCGCACGCACTTTAAAAACAGCGCCGGGGCATGTGGCACGATTATTGATTGAGTATAAGTCAGGGTAAGCCATGCTCCGGAGGCCGATGCCGCAAGTCCATCGGGAAGAAAGGGGGTTTAAAATGGAAAAAATGAAACGATTTATGGCGTATCACCATGACCCGGACCTCGATTTTAAGACCGTGCAGGCCAATTGGCGAAAATTGGCCCGCGTCGAAAAAGCCACGTGGGTTCGGACCTGTTACAATGAGGAAAAAAATATGCGCTACTGCATATGGCTGGCTCCGAGCGAAGAGGAATTGAAGAAAATCTTTACAAATCTGGAGGTCGGCTGGGAATCAGTCGTTGAGGTCAAGGAAACGGTACCGGACCTCTGGGGCGAGGAATGGGAAAAACACCTGGTAGCCGAAGAAACCGCCTCCACAAAGGGCAACTGACAAGAGGAGACCGCCTTTTGAAACCTCCAGAAGAAATGATTTCCTAACATCGAGCGGTAAAAAGGTTCTCCAGAAAAACGAATCGATCTGCCAGGCCATGACGTTAGAGTCGTTTCCGGAAAATATTCCGATTCGAGCGCACGGCTGCCCATTATTTTTTCAAGGCGGCATTTTAAAACGGTGCTTTTTTTGTACCTGCACTGCAGGATATTCATCCTGTGCCGCCCTGCAAAAATAATGGGCAGCCTGCTTTCAAAATTTCAACCGAAACCGACATATAGTAACCGATGTAGAAAGAGATAATTGCGTAGAGGAAAAATCTCCAATGGGTACTCACCAAATCATCACCGCGAAGGAGGTCAATTTTGGCTAAAATAATCACTTACGATGCAAATCCCGACATGAAATGGGATGTGGCGGAAACTCTGGGGCATGAGGTAACATCCTTCCACGATTCCGGAGAAGCCATCGACTTCGCCAGAGGAAATAAAGTCGATATTGCCCTGCTTTCAGGACCGGAAGGTATCGACATGATCAGGCACCTCAGGGAGATATCGCCCAGTTTCAAGGTCGTTCTTTTCTGCGACGCTCCCGATATCATGGAAGTGCGCCGGGCGCTGAGATGGGCGCCCTGCTCCTTTTTATTCAAACCCGTCGTCAAAGAGGAGTTGGATGCCTGCCTCAAGCGCGCCCTTTTAAAAGGGAAAAGCACCATCAAAGGCAGTCTCAACATCTAAGCGCGACCCCTTATCCTGAAATGGAGGAGACCATGAAAGAAAAAGAACTGGCCCTGGCAAGATTTTCCATTCAACGGTTTTTGGCAACCGTATATGCAGACGAACTGAGCCCGGAACTCTACGATGCAATGAAATCCGATACCTTTCTTAGAGCCTTGAAAAAAGCTTCGGAAAGTTTCTACAGCAAAGAAATGGCCCAAGCCACCAGATCACTGTTCGAGTTTTTGGACAGCTCCGGTTTGGACACTTACAAGGGGCTTAAATTTGAATATGCGGACCTATTTCTCAATGCGGGCGACAACCCGGTATTTCCCTATGAGTCCTTTTATGCCGACAGGGAGCCCACCCTGTATGGAAAACCGCTGTTTCTGATGCGCGACGTGTTGAGAAAAAACGGGTTGCACAAGGATCCCGACTATCCCGAACCGGAAGATCACATTTCGGTCCAGTTCGACTTTCTGGCCGAACTGAACCGGCGGGAAGCGGCCGGCGACAAATACGCAGCTGAAATCCGGCGTGATTTCGGCCGGCGGCACATCGCCTGGCGGACGGAATATTGTGCCGTCCTCCATTCCGCCGACAAATCCGGCTTTTACAAAGCCCTGGCCGAGTTTACTCTCAGTTACCTTTTTGTGGCGCATTTGGCATCGGTACCGCCTGAAGCGTCCCCCATACTGGACCCCGAGGCCGATTTAATCCTGATAGGCAAGATCCTGAAAGATCTGCCCCTTGCCCGGGAGTCGTTTCTTCTCCAACCCGGCGTTATCGACCCCTTGCCGGCCCAAACCATCCCGACCCATTGCTACGCCTGCGGGGCGCTTTGCGGCATGACCGCCAAGCTCAACGACGGTGTGCTGATGTCGACCGCCGGCCTGCAGGGAGACATCAAAGGCGGCGGACGGCTGTGTCCCAAGGGAGCGTCTTCGAGACATCACGTTTACTCGGCTTACCGGCTCAAGTCGCCGCTCATCAAGGAGGAGGGCCGATTCCGCAAGGCATCGTGGGATGAGGCCCTGGATAAAATCGTCGGGGCGTTCAAGACAATGGACCCGGCCAGGATAGGGTACATGCGCGGCAATGATTTTGCCAACTGGGTGCATGAGGCCCTTTTCGATCACCTGGGATGTCCCAAAACCACCCACCGCCCCATGTGCGACAATGCCAACCGCATGTCGAACGAGCACAATCTGAACGACAAACGGCCATGGATCAATTACCAGGAAGCCGATTACATCCTCCATTTCGGTATGAATGAACTGGCCACGTCATACGGGCAGCGAAAAACGGCCCAACTGAAGGCGGCCGTAGCCCGGGGAGCCAAGCTGGTAGTGCTCGATCCGCGGCGCTCGGAAACCGCGGCTTTGGCAACCGAGTGGATACCGATCAAGCCATCGACGGATGCCGCCGTAGCACTGGCCATGTGCTATGTGATCATTAAAAACAGTCTTTACGACAGAGAATTTGTGAGCAACTGGACCACCGGATTCGATGAATTCAAGAAACGGCTGATGGGAGAGGATGACGACACCCCCAGGACGCCATCCTGGGCATCGAAAATCAGCGGTGTCCCGGCCGAAACTATCGAACGGATCGCCCTCGAGTTTGCAAAAGCCACGGCAAAGGGGGCTATGTCATGGACCGGCCTGGCCCAGGTTCCCAATGGTATGTACGCAACGGCCGCATTGCAGGCATTAAACGGCTTGTGCGGCACCTTCGATTCGCCGGGGGGCCCGTCTCTCCCCTTCAAGCGCAAATTGAAGCCGGCCTGGGGAAACGGCCAGGAGAAGCCGCCCAAAGGCAATGCACCTAAACTGAACAAACTTCGGATGTGGTCCGGGTGGGCGCCGGCCTATTTGCTGGACGATGTTGAATCCGGAAGTCTCGAAGGTATGGTGTGCTACTTCGGCGATCCGGTATTGAGTTGGGGGAACGAGGCGGCCACCACTGAAGCCATCGAGAAGATGAAGTTCAAGGTGTGTATCGACGCTTTCATGTGCAATACAGCCTTGCTTTGCGACGTGGTGCTGCCTGACAGCACATGGCTCGAACAGAGCCAGATCAAGCCCGATTGGCTTTACGAGGCCCAAATCAGCTATTGGGCCGAGGTGGTCGAGCCGCTTTTCAACTCGAAGCCCATGTACTGGATCACGATCGAACTGGCCAGGCGGATGGGCCTGGAGCAATATTTTCCGTGGAAAAATATAGATGAAGCCTTCGAGAACCAACTGCAAGGACTGCCCTGCACCCTGGAGCAGCTCAAGGAAAATGGATTCGTTGTCACGGACAAGGCCGAGTACTACAAGTACAAGAAATGGGGATCGCTGAACCCGCCTGAAGGGTACGGTTCTTCGGGAAACACCAAGACCGGAAAATACAACTTTTTAAATCCGGTCGCCCAGGAAAAAGGAGTGGACCCGCTGCCCGATCATCACGACGGCGCCCCGGACCTGGCCACCGATGCGGCGTACCCGTTTCACTTCGGCAACTTCCGGATATTTCAACACGAGCATTCGTCCACGTTCAACAACTACTCACTGATGAAAACCAAGGGCTCCAATGAATTGTGGATCAATAAAATGGATGCCCATGACTTAAAGATAGATGAAGGAGAAGTTGTGCGGCTGAAATCGCCCTGGGGTGAGGTCGAGATGAAAGCAAATCCCACGTGGGACATCATGCCGGGCATTTTGGGTGCCCCCGGTGGTTTCGGTCACAGCCGCGGTCTCGAGGGTGACCCCAAGTTCCCCCAGTTTGGCGGTAAAAATCCACCCGGGATACAGAAACCCAATATGACCGAGGAGATGGGGGGGACGCCCCTGTTCAAGTATATCAAAACACGGATCGAAAAAATCTGATCCGGCCGCAACCGGTGGCGTGCTTAGGATATGTCAGCGGGGGAAAAGGGTGTCTCAACGTTGCAAAAGCCTGAAGGGCCCTGTCAATGCAGTGGCAAAGGAGGTGACGTCATGTATGCCTTGATATGCGATGAATTCGACCCGACCCATCGTAAAAAGAGAGTCATCTCGGTGCACAGAACCAGAACGACGGCCGAAAAGGCTCAGCTGAAACTGCCGCACAAGCTGTTCCGGGAAGACGGTGACTGCTACACCCGGGTCGTGTGGGTGAACCGTCCGACTCACAAAGGAGAATACATCACGCCGGACGATTTCGACACCTGGGCTCCTGGGGAAGAAATTCCTGCAGGGGACCGGACCCCCGAATGCGATTGATTTTTTTTGGATGACTCGAATCTCATAGGTGAATAGCAAATACCGGGCCCATAGGGCCCGGTACTGGTTTCAGCAAAGAGTTTACGGCCTAGTCGTCAAACCATTCCGGCTGCAGGCTGACCGTCAGGCCGTCGGCGTTCTTCAAGCGCGCGGCCAGCCCCATGGTTTTGGGAAGCTCGTAGGCATAGAAGTACTGCATGGCGGCGAACTTTCCGCGGTAGAAGCGTTCGTCCTTTTTACGGCACTTGCCGTCCAGCGCCTTTTGGACGACCAGTCCCTGAAGCAGCCACTGCCAGGCGATGCAGATGATGCCGAAATACTCCAGGTACAGGGTCGCATCGGCCAGATAGACCTCGGCGCCCTTTTCCATAGCGACCGCCTGCAGCTGTTCGGTCAGTGTCTTGAGCGCTTCCACGGCATCGGCCAGCTGCCGGGCATAGGCGCTCAGGGCCGGAACGTCGCTGGCGTCCACAATGGCCCGGCCGACCTCGTCAAGATAGAGTTCATAGGCTTTGCCTTCGTACATGATGATTTTGCGGCCCAACAGGTCGGCGCCCTGGATGCCGGTGGTGCCTTCGTGGATGGGGTGAATCCGGCAATCCCGGTAATACTGCTCCAGGGGATAGTCGTCACAAAACCCCGATCCGCCGAAGCACTGCAGCCCCTGGCTGATGGACTGGATGCCCATTTCCGAGGGATAGCTTTTGACAACCGGCGTCAACAGGTCCAGCAGCAGACTGTATTTCTGTTTTTCCGCCCCGCCGGAGACCGTCATCAGGTCGACATACTGACTGCACTGGATCGCCAGTGAAAGCGACCCTTCCACGACGGCCCGCTGAAAAAGCAGCATGCGCTTGACATCGGCGTGCTCGATGATCGGCACCGGGGGCAGGTTCGGGTCCTTCTGGCCGATCCTGCGCCCCTGCTTCCTTTCCCGGGCATACTCCAGGGAAGCATAGTAAGCGGCCGTGGCCATGGCAATGGCCCCCAGGCCGACGCCGATTCTGGCTTCGTTCATCATCTGAAACATGTATCGCAACCCCTGGTGCGGCTCCCCCACCAGCCAGCCCCGGCAGTCGTCCCTGTCCCCGAAGCTGAGCTGGGCGATGGGGCAGCCCCGGTAGCCCAGCTTGTGGTAGACGCCGGAAGTGCTGACGTCGTTGGGTACCAGGCGCCCCCCGTCTTCGATGCGTTTTTTGGGAACCACGAAGAGAGAGATGCCCCTGACCCCGGAGGGGGCGCCCTCGATTTTCGCCAAAAGCAGGTGCACGACATTGTCCGCCGCATCGTGGTCGCCGGCGGAGATGAAAATCTTCTGGCCCTTGATCAGATAGTGATCTTTTTTGGTGGGGGCGGCGATCGTGGTGATGTCCGCCAGGGAGCTGCCGGCTTCGGGTTCGGTGAGGGCCATCGTGCCCTGCCAGATCCCCGCCCGCATGTTGGGCACGTAGCGCTCGTAGAGCGCCTTGCCGCCGAAGTTTTCGATCAGCCGGGCAGCCCCGTCGCAGAGGCCGCTGTATGTCGCCCCCGAGTAGTTGGCCGCCATGAAGATGAACTGGCAGGCATAGGCGATGACGTGGGGCAGCTGCTCGCCGTCCAGGTCGTAGGGCACGATGGTGGATATCCAGCCCCCCTCGCCGAACTCCCGCAGGATTTTCCTGACGTCGGGATGCACCTTGATGGTACCGTCGCTGAGCTCCGGCGGCCGGCGGTCCATCTCTTCGAAAATGGGCCACAACAAATCCTTGGCGATCTTGCCGGCGGAATCCAACACCAGGTCGAACGTCTTCCTGTTGTGATCGCCATAGTACTCGTAGCGGGTCAGGGCTTCCGTGTCGAAGACCTCGTACAGTAAGAACTTCAGGTTGCGGTCGCTAAAATACTTCTTTGCCATTTACCATCTCCCCTTTCTTCATATTGGCACCCATGCTTTCATGGGGTTTTACATATACCTAAGTTCAATTTAGGACATAGATTGTGCCTGATTTGAGTTACAATCTCACAATTTCATCTGCTTGGCAATCACCTGATGCATTATCTCACAGGTGCCACCGCCGATGGAGAACACCCGCGCGTCCCTGGCAGTCGGCCCCCCTAAACATGATGTTCTTCCCTTCTAAACGGTGGTTTGAGAATGCTCAGGAGAAAATAGTAACAGGAAACGGATTGCCCTTCAAAATGAATAATATAAATGATTAAAAACAGGCTGATTTTGTGTCAATATTTTTCAATTTATTTTATTATGATGGTTATCATTTGTTCCCTTACGCTCGACGTCTTGAATTTAATTCGTTTATAGCCTTGAGCAATCATTTTATAGTCCGTAATTAGACGCCAACACAAATAGACACCCCATTCCGCACTTCAACGGCAAGAACGGGCTGGTCTTCAGTGTCGCCGAAAAGCATCTCAAAGCCTCGATTTTCGCATTGAAAGATCAGCTCGAAGGGATCCTCGACCCAAAATCGAGATTGAGCAAATTCATCTGTTACGGCCTGCAATACAACGACAATCACCGGGAATACGCACGCAACCTTGTCTTCGATTACCGCTCCAGCATTGAATTCTACAAGACGCCGGCCTATGAACTGAATCGTGAACATGCGAAAATCCGCGGCCATATTTTACGTAAAGACGTCGAGGACGACGTCTTTCGCAACGATGTCGACATCAGGCTGATCCGTGAAATCATCTACGGCACCCTGGATGCGGAAGCCATCGGCTGCGTGCTGGTGCGCGATGTCGAAAAGAGCACGGATGACTGGCACGACATCTTGTTTATTCTGTTGCGCATGATCGAAACGGGTGTTGCCCGGAAACATGTGACCAAACGGCAGAAAATCATCGAAACGGCGGAAAAGGTGTTCGCCGAATTCGGCTTCAACAAGGCCAGAATATCGGAAATTGCCAAACGCGCGGGCGTTGCGGAAGGATCGATCTACGATTATTTCGAAAACAAGGAAGATTTGCTGCTGTCGGTCTCAAAATTTAGAATTGAACGGCTGAACAGGGACCTCAGAGAATCCTTTCAAATCAAGACCCCCTGAGCAAGCTACGCAAAATCCTCAGGCTCCATTTTTCGATCTTTTCAAAAAACAGGGAATTTTTGAAGGTGTTCATCTTCGACATGCTGCTCAACCATCATTTTTACGACTCGGAAGCCTATGCCAGCTTTTTCGAATATCAGAATACCCTTGTGGAGGTCGTCGAGGAGGGCAAATCACAGGGGGTGTTCAGCAGCGAACTCAACGCCCGGGTGTCCAAAACATGTTTATCGGCACCTTTATTCACCTGGCGCTGCGCTGGCTGATTTTTCCGGACAAACCTTTCGACAAAATGCGGGAAGTGAACACCGCGCTATCGACCTGTTTTCGCTTGCAGCCACCGCCGTAAGTGGCGAATAAGTCATATTCCAAGGAATGTCTCTCTGATATCTGCGGATGCTTTGATCTCTTGGGAAGTGCCCTCGGCTTTGACTTGTCCCTCATGCATGATGTAGACGTAATCCGCTGCATTCAGGGAGGCATCGGCATTTTGTTCGATCAACAAAACCGTCAACCCGATTTCCTCCTTCATCTTTTGAATGGTCTCAAAGACCTCTCCCACCAGCAACGGTGCCAGCCCCTGGCTGGGCTCGTCCAACATGATGAGCCTGGGTTTGGTCATCAAGGCCCTGGCGATGGTGACCATCTGCTGTTCACCGCCGCTCAACGACCCCGCCGTCTGGCTACGTCTCTCCTTGAGCCGGGGAAAGAGCGTATACACCAACTCCATGGATTCATCCCTGTGGGCCAGCGCTTTTTTTAAATACGCCCCCATCATGAGATTTTCCAAAACCGTCATGTTTGGAAACAAGTGTTTGCCTTCGGGCACCAGGGCGATGCCCCTGTCCACTTTTTTATGGGTGGGAAGCTGGGTAACGTCTTCATCGGCGTATTGCACCACGCCTCCCCAAGGCGCCACCGAGCCGAAAACCGTTGCGAGCAGGGTACTTTTTCCGGCGCCGTTGGGTCCCAGCAGAGAGGTGATGGATCCAGCCTTGACCGTGAGACTCGGTTTCCATAGCACCTGCATGGGGCCATATCCGGATTCGAGATCTTTGACGATGAGCATTACGACTCCTTTGTTGGACGCCCCAGGTACACATCGACCACCTTCGGATTCTCCAATGCCTCCTTGGTGGGGGCGTCAACGATTTTTGCACCCCGGTGCAAAACAATGACCTTCTCGGCCATTCCGACCACCGCCCGCATGATATGCTCCACCATGGCGACGATGGCGATCTGCTCTTCCTTCGCGATCCGCTTGATCAGCGACACAATGTCATCGATATCATTGGGATGCATGCCGGCCATGGCTTCATCCATCAGCAGCAGCTTGGGTTTCATGGCCAGCGCGCGACCGATTTCCATGAGTTTTTTTTCGACAGGCGTCAATCCGCCGGCAACCTTGTCTTTATGATCCTGCAGGCCGACGCGTTCGATGGTTTGATCGGCGATCTCGAGAGATTCTTCCACATTGACGCGATGACTCAACGTGCCGAACATGGCGCCCACGGCAATATTTTCTCTCACCGTTGCCGACGCAAACGGTCGCGGGATCTGAAAGGTTCGGCCGATCCCCAAAGGGGCCCTTTTATAGGGGGGCAGCCGGGTAATATCTTTGCTTTCGAAGAAAACATGTCCCTGTTCCGGGAAAAAAACGCCGCTGATCACATTGAACAAGGTCGTCTTACCACTGCCGTTGGGACCCACAATTCCGACGAACTGGCCATGGTCGATTTCGAGGCTGACCTGATTCACCGCCACCAGCCCGCCAAACCGTTTGGTTACGCTATCGAGCCTGAGTAATGTCATTGTGTCTCACTTACATGAAATACCGTTCCAATTTTGTCCCCTTGATCTTCTTTCTGAATACGCCCACGACCCCTTCGGGAAACATGATGATAATGACGATGATGATCGGTGCGAAGATCAGCAGCTGGAACCCGGGAAGGATTACCGACAGATAGTACTTCGAGATGCCGTAAATGAGTCCGCCCACGATCGGTCCCAAAAGGGTTCCGGCCCCACCGAGCAAAACGATGATGATGGCTTCGATGGTGTAATGAATTTCAAACACTTCCGGTGGAAACACATACGGCGTCTTTAACGCCCAGGATGTGGCTCCGATCAAACCGGCGATGCAGGAACTGGTGACAAAGGCAATAATTTTATATTTGGTGACATTGATGCCCATCACCTTGGCGGCATCTTCATCTTCTCTCAGGGCGGTAAGGGCATATCCGATCTTGCTGCGCATATAGGCCAACGTCAAACATGCGGCAAAGATGGCGATGCCGAAAACGATGACATCGGCCCAAAAGACGGCCAGCCGGCTGGCGGATTGCTTGCCGAGGATCTGATTGAGTTGCGCCGTAAAGATAAGTCCCTCGGAACCGTTCCAGATTCTGGCGCCCTCTATCAAAAACCGAAACCCCTCATTGACCCCGATGGTGGCAATGGCGAAGTAGGCGCCTCTGAGGCGCAGCGCCACGGCACCCACCGCCAGGGAGAGCAACGTCGAAAAGAGAAGGGCGGCGAAAAAGCCGATGATGATGATACCCACACCGAAACCCTGAAAATCGGCGAATCGCGTAATCGTCAAGGCCATACCGTAGGTACCGACCCCCATAAAGGCCACATATCCGAAATCCACATAGCCGGTCATGCCCATGAAGATATTGAACGCCTGTCCCAAGGCACAGTAGAAGAGCAGAGTCGCGACCAGTTGCCACATGCCGGTCATGCCCTTGCCTACGACGAACAATGCGATGTAGGCCATCAATACCGGCAAAATCGGCGCATATTTTTGTGCTTTTTTCATTTTGCTTTCAGAAGCCCTGTTGGCCTGACCAGAAGTATGGCCAGCAATATCATGAAAGAGAAAAACCGCGTCAGTGCAAAAGGTTCAACCCCGGGAATCAGGGCAAACAGCGTATACGAGCCGTTTTCGATCAACCCGAAAACCAGCCCGCCGAAAAAAGCCCCATAGGGCGATGCCAACCCACCGAGAACGGCTATGACAAAGGCCTTGAGGGTATAGCCACCCCCCATATAGGGGTTGATGCCCACAGGGATGAACATGGTGAGCAAAACGCCGCTGGCCACCGTCAGGCCGATGCCCAGTCCAAAACTCATGGCATACACGCCGCCCACGTTGATGCCGCACACCCGGGCGCCTTCGCTGTCTTCGACCACACAGCGCATGGCGGAGCCGTAGCGGGTCTTGTTGAACCACAAATAGAGCAGGACGGCGATGAGGACACTTCCGATGGCGGCATAGAGTTTGGTCATCGGCAGCACGGTAATGCCCAGGTTGATCTTACCCACCACCCAGTTGTACCCACGAAATTCCGATCCAAAAATCAGCTTGACGATTTCCTGTAGCAACACACCGATGGAAAATGTCACCAGCAACGACGCCAGTTCGGGGGCTTTGATCAGCCGCTTCATGGCCGTGTAGTAAAACAACAATCCCAGGGCCATCCCGAACACAAAAGCGATGGGCACGGCAAAGATCGGATTGAGTCCCAGGGCGGTAAACAGCCAGTACGTGATAAACGCACCAACCATGATAAAGGCCCCGTGCCCCACGTTGACGATCTGCAAAACACCGAAGATGAGGCTGAGCCCCATGGTGGCCATGCCGTAGACCGCTCCGAGGACCAGGCCCTGTATCAGATTGCCGATCAGTTGTTCGAGCACCATGTCGTCATTTCCTTATATTGCCGTTATTACTAGGGAGTTGCCTTTTTCCCCTTGGCCTTCTCCGCGAAGGTCGGCATGGGATAACAGGGCTTGCCGGTTTGTGCTTCCTCTGGCCATACGATAATCCGCTTGCTGTCCTGCCACTGGACGTCCACCA
>JAJDNW010000108.1 GCA_022340465.1 Deltaproteobacteria bacterium
GGCTTAAACGCACGCCGATCAGCATTCAGCTGCGTGGCTTCCCCCAGTCGACGCCCGGTGTCCCCGGGGAACATTTTCCCATAAAAAATATATTAAACAGATAGTTACGCGTAAATCTCCGAAATAAACCTTCGATGGGGCATCTCAATAGCACATACGCCCGAAGAGTACAACAGAACAAAATCGAACGGAGAGGTTAAAATCCTTGACAATTCGTTTCTTTTCAATTACTAGAGGCTCACTATTTTTAGCAAAAGACAAAAATAGAAAATTTTATAAAATAAATAGATAGTTAGGAGATAGATCATGGCTGTACCAAAGCGAAAGACATCCAAGTCGAAGCGGGATAAAAGACGCACCCACAAGAAAGTCACCGCACCCAATCCGGGTACCTGCCCGCAGTGTGGAGAGCCGGTGATGCCCCACCACGCCTGCCCGAGTTGCGGTTCCTACAAGGGGCGCACGGTCATAGAAACCGAAGAATAAATCAAGCACCGCGTAAAGAGCATCTCGACGTTGCAGCGCCGGCTCCTTATAAAGAGAGGCGGATTGTCGGCAGCAGGGTTGAAATGGTAAGTTTCTGAGGTTGTGATGCGATAATCTAAAGAGGACCGGTATGGCGGAAGATCAAAACGGTGGTGAGATGAACCTGTACGGACTGGATCTGGAATCGAGGCAGATGGTCATCGACATGGTGGCCCAGTTGCGCAAGAAACTCCTCACGCGCGAGAAGATTCTCGATTTGGATAAAAATGAAATATTTCCGGAAGATATCATCCGTGAAATGCTGGGACCCGAGATCGGGCTGCAACTTCTGTTTATCCCCGAGGAATACGGCGGCATGGGCGGCGGCGCCAGAGACTGCTGCGCCGTCACCCGCGAAATGGCCCGGATTTGCCTGGGGGTGGGGACGGCCTTTTTCGCCATACAGCTGGGGGCGGACCCCATCGTGGTCGGGGGCACCGAGGAGCAGAAGCGGCGCTGGCTGGGCGCGATTGCCGAGGGGAATTCTCTGGTGGCCTATGCCGTCACGGAACCGGGCGCCGGCAGCAACCTGGCGGCCTTGTCCACCAGGGCGGAGCCGGTCACGGGTGACGACGGCAGCGTCGCAGGCTATGTGATCAACGGCAACAAGCAGTTCATCTCCACCGGCGGATATGCGGATTTCGTTACCGTGCTGGCCAAAACACCGGAGGGCCCGGCCTTTTTTGTGGTCGAGAAGGGCACCGAAGGATTCGGCCAGGGCAAGGGAGAGGAGAAGCACGGTATTCGGGCTTCCAACACCTCCCCGCTCACCTTCCGGGACGTGTACGTGCCCAGGGAAAACCTGATCGGCGGCGTTCCCGGCCAGGGGATGAAGCAGGCCAACAAGGTGTTTGGTTACACGCGCCTGATGGTGGCGGCCATGGCCCTGGGGGCGGCCGACTCGGCCCTTTCGATTGCCATTCAGTATGCCAAGGAGCGCATTCAGTTCGGATCGCCCCTGTCGGAAAAACAGGGCTACACCCACAAGCTGGTGGTACCCCACGCGGTGCGTGTGGCCGCGGTGAGCGCTTTCATGGAAGCGGTGGCCGCGCAGTTGGACGCCGGTGACAATGACCTCCAGGTGGAGGGCTCCATTGCCAAGCTGTTCGCCAGTGAATCCGCCAACCGGGCGGCCGACGACGCCATTCAGGCTCTGGGCGGATATGGCTACATTTCCGAATTCGAGGTGGAAAAGATAAAAAGGGACGTCAAGATCACCTGCATCTACGAGGGCACAAGCGAAATCCAGCAGAACATCGTCAGCACCTTCCGCTGGAAAAAGACCCGCAAGACCAAGGGTGAGTTTTACGGCGCCATCGCCCGGGAGATGCAGCCCCTCGATGCGGTGGGCGGCGCCGCCCTTGCGGCCTGCGCCCAGGCGTTGAACCAACTTGTCGCCGTGGCCCATGACAACCGCTTGACCCGCAGCCAGCACGTCATGTTTCAGCTGGCCGACCTCATGGCCCACGTGGAGATTGGGGCCAGTTTCGCCCGTAAAGCCGCGAGGCTCGCTGCGGGCGGAGAGGGCGAGGCCGAAAAACTCTCGGCCATGTCCAGGGTTTTTGCGGCCGACGTTTCCCGGCTGACGGCGGCGGCCATCCCCGCGATCTTGCAGGGAACCGGCCTTTACGACGGGGAACGGATGGATGCGTTTCTCGACGAGGTGAACTTCAGGCAGATTTTACAGGGCCAGAAGGGTGTCGTCGACGACATGGACAAGGTCGCGGACATCCTTTTCGAGAGGAAGCCATGACCGATCAGGAAAAGCGCATCGTCATCGTCACCGGCGGATCCCGGGGCCTGGGCCGCGCCATCTGCCTGGCCTTCGCCGATCCTGAGACCCACGTCTGTTTCAACTACAACGCGGCCGAGGAAGCGGCCAGGGAAACCGCGGCACTGGTCGAGGCCAAGGGCGGTACCGCCAGCTACGCCAGGGTCGATGTGGCCTCGTCGGCAGCGGTTGCCGGGTTTGTAAAGGATGTGGTCGGCGGATACGGGGGCGTGCACGTGTTGGTCAACAACGCCGGCATCACCCGCGACGGGCTGGTGGTCATGATGAAGGAAAAAGACTGGGACGACGTGATCGAGACCAACCTGAAGGGGGCGTTCAACTGCATCAAGGCCGTTACCCGCCCCATGATGAAGCAGCGCCGGGGAAGGATTATCAACATCACGTCCGTGGTGGGTGCCATGGGCAACCCGGGCCAGGCCAACTATTCCGCTTCCAAGGCGGGCATCATCGGCCTGACCAAATCGGTTGCCAGGGAACTGGCGTCGCGCAACATAACGGTCAATGCCGTGGCTCCCGGATACGTGGAAACGGACATGACGGCGGCCCTGCCCGACAAGGCCAAAGAGGCCATGCTGGCCATGATCCCCATGGCCAGGGCCGGCCGGCCCGAGGAGATCGCCGCTTTGACGGCCTTTCTGGCGTCGGACGCGGCGGGCTACATCACGGGGCAGGTGATTCATATATCGGGCGGTATGTACACCTGATCGCAACATTAGAAACAATTTTTTACACGGATTGATGTTCAATACAGGGCAGTCGGAATCCCCCCAAAAAAGAGAATTTGGCGGGCTGACTGTCTCTAGTGAAAGGAGAAAAAAGTCATGTCTATCGAAGATAAGGTAAAAAAGATCATTGCCGAAAAATTGAGTGTCGACTTGAGTGAAGTGGTTCCCGAAGCGTCTTTCGTGGATGACCTGGGTGCGGACTCACTGGACCTGGTGGAACTGATCATGACCATGGAAGAGGAGTTCGATGTCGACATATCCGACGAAGATGCGGAAAAAATGGAGACCGTCCAGGACGCCATGGACTACATTGCGGCCCACTGATGAATAAGCATATTGTCATAACAGGTGTCGGATTGGTCACGCCGCTGGGTGTCGGCGTGGAGGAAACCTGGAACGCGCTTTGTGCGGGGACGTCGGGCATCGGGGAGATAACGCGCTTCGATGCCACCGGTTTCCAGACCCGTATTGCGGCCGAGGTCAAGGGCTTCGACGCCGCAGACCACCTTCCCAAGAAGGAAGCCAAGCGCACCTCCGAGTTTATCGCTTACGCCATCGCCGCCACGCGCATGGCCCTTACGGATTCCGGCCTGACCATTGACGAATCCAATGCCGGCAGGGTGGGGGTCATAACCGGCTGCGGGCTGGGCGGCCTGCACATTTTGGAGGAGGTGACGCGCATCGTCGACGTAAAGGGGCCCAAGCGCGTCACGCCTTTCTTCATTCCCATGATGATCGGGAACATGGCGCCCGGGATGATATCGATTCATTTCGGTGCCAGGGGACCGAATTCATCCGTGGCCACGGCCTGCGCCGCCGGCAGCCACGCCATCGGCGACGCCTGCAACGTGATCTGCCGCGGGGCGGCGGATGCCATGATCGCGGGCGGGGTGGAATCCACCATTACGCCCACGGCTGTCGCCGGCTTCAACGCCATGAAGGCGCTCTCCACCCGCAACGATGAACCGGAAAAGTCCTCCCGCCCCTTCGACAGGGACCGGGACGGCTTCGTGATCGGGGAGGGTTGCGGGATCATGATTCTGGAGACGCTGGAGCGTGCGCTGGAAAGGGGCGCCCGTATTTATGCCGAAGTGGTCGGGTACGGCATGAGCGGCGACGGCTACCACATCACCTCCCCGGCGCCGGATGGCGACGGGGCCGTGCGCTGCATGCGGGCAGCCCTCGACGATGCCGGCATCGCGCCAGCCTCCCTGGACTACATCAACGCCCACGGCACCTCCACCCCCCTGAACGACCTTTATGAAACCAGGGCCATCAAGACCCTGTTTCAGGAGCACGCCAGCAGCCTCTGCGTCAGTTCGACCAAATCAATGACCGGCCACCTTTTGGGGGGGGCCGGGGGCATCGAAAGCGTTTTCACCGCCCTGTCCGTTTTTAACGGTGTGATGCCGCCCACCATCAATTATGAAAACCCGGATGGTGAGTGCGACCTGGACTATGTCCCCAACACGGCCAGGAAAAAGGATATCCAATATGCGATGTCCAACTCCTTCGGCTTCGGCGGCACCAACGCAAGCCTGGTGTTCAGGAAATACGGCGGCTGATAACCCTGCGGCCGGCAGCGTTCCCGGCCTGCCGGCAACGGGTCATCCCCTTTTCCCCGTTCATTTCCCCCTATTTTTTCCCTTGCGGAATTTATCCATTGATTATACATAAGAAAAGGGTATTGGTTCCTGATTTTCTTACGGATCTTTTTGCAGGGGCATGCAGATCGAGAGGGAAAATGACCGGTTGCCTTCCCCGGCGTTTTTAAGGAATGAGAGGGTTGCGGATATGAACGACAACAGCAAACGCGTGATCATCGGCAGCGATCATGCCGCTTTTCAGATGAAGACCAGGATCAAGGCCTTTCTGGAGGAGCAGGGCCTCTTCGTGGAAGATGTGGGGCCGGCAGGCGAGGCGTCGGTGGACTATCCTGATTTCGGCAGGATCGTGGCGTCGTCGATATCCAGGGGCGATTTCGAACGCGGCATCCTCATGTGCGGCACGGGCATCGGCATGTCCATGGTTGCCAACCGCTTTCCCCACGTGCGTGCGGCCCTGTGCGGGGACATTTTTGCCGCCAGAATGAGCCGCCTGCACAACGACGCCAACATTCTAGTGATGGGGGGGCGGGTCATCGGGGACGACCTGGCGGTGGAGATCGTCAGGACCTGGCTGGAAACGCCGTTCGAAGGCGGCAGGCACAGCCTGCGCCTGGAAAAATTTGACGTGGTCGACGCCGTTTGACGAGATCACGGCAGGATGCGCGCCAACGCCCGAACCGCCGGGAAGAAGGGGGAAAGAGGAGATTGAACGACAGCATCATCAACGCAATCGATCCCGAGCTGGGAGCGGTTATCGAAAAGGAGCTCGAAAGGCAGAAGTACAACCTGGAGTTGATCGCGTCTGAAAATATCGTCAGCCGTGCAGTGATGGCCGTGCAGGGAAGTGTGCTGACGAACAAGTATGCCGAAGGGTATCCGGACAAGCGCTATTACGGCGGGTGCGAATACGTGGACATGGCCGAGGAGCTGGCCATCGAGAGGGCCAGAAAGATTTTCAACGCGGAGTATGTCAACGTCCAGCCCCATTCGGGTTCGCAGGCCAATATGGCCGTCTACTTCGCCGTGCTGAACCCGGGGGACACCATCATGGGGATGGACCTGGCCCACGGCGGGCACCTGACCCACGGCAGCCCGGTCAGTTTTTCCGGCCAACTGTACAACTTCGTGCACTACGGCGTGAAAAAGGAAACCGGTACCATCGATTACGAGGCCCTGGAAGCCCTGGCCCGGAAACACAAACCCAAGATGATCGTTGCCGGTGCGAGCGCCTACCCGCGTACTATCGATTTCGCCGCCTTTGCCGACATCGCCCGGTCCGTGGGGGCGATGCTGATGGTTGACATGGCCCACATCGCCGGACTGGTTGCTGCACGGCTTCACCCCTCCCCCATTCCCCATGCGGATATTACCACCTCCACGACGCACAAGACCTTGCGGGGCCCCAGAGGCGGATTGATTCTGGCAAAATCGCAGTTCGGGGCGCGGTTGAGCAAAGCGATTTTTCCCGGGATCCAGGGCGGCCCCCTGATGCACGTCATCGCGGCCAAGGCCATGGCCTTCAAGGAGGCGCTGGCGGGATCGTTCGCCGATTACCAGGTCGAGGTGATTAAAAATGCCCGGGCCCTGGCGGAACACCTGATGGAAAACGGGGTGCAACTCGTTTCCGGTGGCACCGACAATCACATGATGCTGGCGGATTTGAGCAGCCTGGGGGTGGCCGGCAAGGACGCCGAAACGGCCCTCGGGCAGGCCGGAATTACCGTCAATAAAAATGCCATCCCCTTCGACACCCGCGGCCCGGTCGTTACCAGCGGCATCCGGGTCGGTTCCCCGGCCGTCACCACCCGGGGGATGAAAGCGGCGGAAATGGCGCTTATTGCCCGCCTGATGGCGGACGTTCTTAAAAACATGGGCGATGAACAGGTGGTGGCGAGCGTGCGCAAGGAGATCCGGGGGCTTTGCGAAGCCTTTCCGATTTATGATGACAGTTTTCGACGTGGTGAGTGATTGGTGCATACAGGAGAAAACGGCATAATGGCTTCAGCGGATGAACGCCCATCGTGGGAACAGTATTTCATGGATATCGCCCTGCTGGTGGCCAAACGCTCCACTTGCCTGCGCCGGTCAGTGGGGGCCGTCATTGTCAAGGACAAAAGGATTCTGTCCACGGGCTACAACGGCGCCCCTATGAATATTGCCCACTGCAGGGAGACCGGTTGCCTGCGGGAACAGATGAAGGTGCCGTCGGGCGAGCGCCACGAGCTATGCCGCGGGATCCATGCAGAGCAGAATGCCATCATACAGGCGGCTTATCACGGCGTTTCCATCAAGGGGGCCACTCTTTTCTGCACCAATCTGCCCTGTTCCATCTGTGCCAAGATGATTATCAACGCGGGGATCAGGACCATTTACTACCTGTCCGGATATGCAGATGCGATGTCGGAAGCGATGCTCGGCGAAGCCGGCGTTGACGTGTTGAGAATAGAACCCTGAGTCCCTTCATCCGCCACTGGCTCATCCCGTGAGAGCCATTCTCGAGGGGCGGTTTGACACAAACAACCCCGGTGGTTGATGAAGGGAGCGAAACCAGGAATTTTTTCTTTTTTTTAAAAATTAAGCGAAAATCATATATAAATCTATTGTTACACGAGTGGGTGCAACCAAGACAAACGATATGCAATTTGTGATGGCCTGACAACGCATGTGTACAAAAAATAAAAATAAAGATAAAATTCTTGGTACAAATCAGCGCCGAGGGCAGATCAGGTCCCTTTGCGGGGCTTTCCCCACATCTTCGACTCTGCCGGAGGTCGCTGATTCTGGGGAGGTTGCATGAAGTGTCCATTTTGCGGGGAGATCGACAATAAGGTCATCGATTCCAGGGTGAGCAAGGACGGGGGCGTCATCCGACGGCGCAGGGAATGCCTCCTGTGCACCCGCAGATTCACGACGTATGAGCACATCGAAGAGATTCCCATCATGATCATTAAGAAAGATGGGCGTCGGGAAGTTTTCAACCGTGAAAAGGTACGTTCGGGAATCAAGAAGGCGTGCGAAAAAAGGAATATCAGCATGAACCTGATCGAAGAGCACGTCGATGAACTCGAACGGGACCTGCGGGAAACCGGGGAGAAGGAAATCCCCTCTTCCGTTATCGGTGAAAAAATTATGGCCATCCTGCACGACCTGGACGACATTGCCTATGTCCGGTTTGCATCCGTGTACAGGGAATTCAAGGACGTCAATGATTTCGTTTCGGAGCTCAAGAGCCTTTTGACCAAGCAGTAGCTTCCGGGGCAGCCTTATCCTCAACCATGAAAGCCTATCGACAGTTCATGCAGCAGGCCCTCGCTCTTGCCGAAAAGGGCCGGGGGTACACATCTCCCAATCCCATGGTCGGTGCGGTCGTCGTTCGAGACGACCGGGTGGTGGGCCGGGGCTACCACCACGCCGCCGGAGAACCCCACGCCGAAGTGAACGCCATCGACGATGCGGGCGACAGGGCCAGGGGCGCAACCATATTCGTTACCCTGGAGCCCTGCAACCATTTCGGCCGCACCCCTCCCTGCACGGAAAAAATCTTGAAAGCCGGCATAAGGAAAGTGGTCGTCGCCATGCTGGACCCCAACCCGGACGTGCGGGGCGGCGGCATGGACTATCTGCGGCAAAAGGGCCTGGAGGTGGTCGGCGGTATCCGCGAGAGAGAAGCCGCCCGGCAGAACGAGGTGTTCGTCAAATACATTCAGACCAAAAAACCCTTTGTCATTCTGAAGTGCGCGGCGACCCTGGACGGGCAGATCGCCACCCGGACCGGCGACTCGAAGTGGGTTACCGGGGCGGCGGCCCGGATGCACGTGCATGCCATGCGGCACGCTGCCGATGCCATCATGGTCGGCGTGGGTACGGTCCTCAAGGATGATCCCAGCCTGACGACCCGGCTCGAGGGGGGAGGGGGGCGCGACCCCAAACGCATCATTCTGGACACCCGGCTCTCGACGCCGGCAAGTGCCAGGGTGTTTCAAGTGGACTCCGATGCCGAAACGGTTATTGCTGCGGGCCCCCCGGCTGCCGATGGGGCACTTTTGCAGCGCAGAAAGGCCATCGAAGCGGCCGGCGGCCGGATTGTGGAGACCCGGCTCGATAACGGCCGTGTGGACCTGGGCGCACTGATGGAGACGCTGGGAAATGAAGGGGTCACCAGCGTGTTGATCGAGGGCGGCGGGCAGGTGGCCGGTGCGGCCCTTGCGGCGGGCATCGTGGACAAGGTGATGTTCTTCTACGCGCCCAAAATTCTGGGAGGCAGCGACGGCGTGCCCATGGCGAGCGGCCGGGGGCCGGCGTTGATGCGGGACTGCCTGGTGCTGAAGGACACCCATGTGCAGCGATTCGGCGAGGACGTCCTGGTGGAGGGGTATATCCGTCGGACGTCAGACCCGCAGGGATAAAGACGGGCGCGAACGGTTGCGGATGATGGTTTCGTGCATATATTACACTGGTTGAGCGTTTTAGCACTTCCGGATGATCGAGGCTGAAGATAACGTGTTTAAAATCAACCCCTTGGATCCTTGATTCCTTGGATCCTTAGCACCCTTTCAGCTGGGTCGAACGCATGTTTACTGGCATCATAGAAGGCTTGGGAACCATTACCGGCACCCGACCCTCGGGGCAGGGCATCCGCCTGGCCGTGGAGGCCGATTTCCTCCTTGACGGAACGAAGATCGGCGACAGCATCGCGGTCAACGGAGCGTGCCTGACGGCGGTGACCATCTCCGGCAGGCGCTTTGCGGCCGATGTGTCCCAGGAAACGGTCGAGAAGACGACCTTTGGAAAGGCCAGGATCGGCGAGCGGGTGAACCTTGAACGGGCACTGATGCTGTCGGATCGCATCGACGGGCACCTGGTGTCGGGCCATGTGGACGCAACGGGGGTCATTGCCCGCAAAGAGGCGGCCGGCACCGCCACCCTGGTGACGGTCGAGGTCCCGGCGGAAGTGGCGCGTTACATCATCAAGAAGGGATCCGTAGCCGTCGACGGCATCAGTCTCACCGTCAATACGTGTGATACGCGATCGTTTGCCGTGAGCATCATTCCGCACACCGGCGGGATGACCACCATCGGGTTCAAGGGGGTGGGCGCCACGGTGAACATCGAGGCCGACATGATCGGAAAATACGTGGAGCGTTTCATCAGGCCTGACAAGACCATTGAAAAGGAATCCGGTGGATCGTCGCTTGACATGGCGTTTCTGGCGCGGTCCGGATTCTTGAAATGAGATCGATTACAACTGTACGGCCTGCTGATACGGGCCGGCAATCAGGAGTTTTTCAATGTCGCTGTTGAAGATCGAAGAGGCTATCGAAGAAATCAAGGCCGGTCGCATGGTCATCCTGGTGGATGACGAAGACCGTGAAAACGAGGGAGATTTATGCATGGCCGCGGAGGCGGTCACGCCCGAGGCCATCAATTTCATGGCCAAATACGGACGGGGCCTGATCTGCCTGCCCATGACGGCGGAAAAATGCGATTCCCTGGACCTGCCTATGATGGTCGACAATAACACATCGCGTTTCGAGACCGGCTTCACGGTGTCGATAGAGGCTAGAAAGGGTGTTACCACCGGCATTTCCGCTGCAGACAGGGCCACGACCGTTCTCACGGCCGTGGCGGACGACGCCGTGCCCGGGGACCTGGCACGGCCGGGACACGTTTTTCCGCTGCGCGCAAGGAACGGTGGCGTTATGGTACGGGTCGGCCAGACCGAAGGCTCCGTCGACCTGGCACGCTTGGCCGGGATGAAGCCTGCGGCCGTGATCTGCGAAATCATGGATGAAGACGGTACCATGGCAAGAATGCCCAGCCTCGAGAAATTCAGCGCGGAGCATGGTATCGGCATCTGCACCGTGTCCGATCTTGTGGAATACCGGACCCGTACGGAATCGTTTGTCCACATCGCCGCTCAGACTTCCATCCCCACGAGCTATGGCGGGGACTTCAGGATTATCGCCTTTGAAAACGACATCGACGACCTGACCCACATCGCGCTGGTCAAGGGCGAGATCGACCCGGAAAAGCCGATTCTGGTGAGGGTCCACTCCGAGTGCATGACCGGCGACATATTCAGTTCCCTGCGCTGCGACTGTGGTGAACAGCTGCACCGGGCCATGGCCATGATGGAAAAAGAGGGGTCGGGGGTGATCGTATACATGCGTCAGGAGGGGCGCGGTATCGGCCTGGTCAACAAACTGAAGGCCTATGAGCTGCAGCTGAAGCAGGGAATGGACACGGTGGAGGCCAACCACGAGCTCGGGTTCAAGGACGATCTGCGCGAATACGGCATCGGGGCCCAGATCCTGGTCAAACTGGGAGTCAGAAAGATGCGCCTCATGACCAACAACCCCAAAAAAATGGTCGGCCTGGAGGGCTACGGGTTGAGCCTCGTAGAGCAGACCCCCATCGAGGTCCCGCCCAACGAGTACAACAAGGGCTATCTCGAGTGCAAACGGTTGAAGATGGGGCACCTGCTCAATACGTGTGAAATGATCAATTCTTAGCCGGAACCACAAAGGCACAAAGGGCACGCAGAATATGCAGCGCAGGGGCCTATCCCTGCCGCAGTGACTTGCGGGACAACTTGGGGGACGGGGATCCAGGGCATTCAGCAAATTAACCATACAACAGCATTTGAAGCCAAACTTTTGGGGGAAAAACCATGCCGAAAATTGTCGAAGCCAATCTGATTGCCGAGGGGAAGACGTTTGCCATCGTGGTCAGCCGTTTTAACGACTTCATTACCGACAGGCTCGTGGGCGGCGCCGTGGATGCGCTGGTGAGATGCGGGGCTAAAGACGGGGACATAGACGTCATCAAGGTCCCCGGCGCGTTCGAGATCCCGCTGATCGCCAAGAAGGTGGCCAAAAAGGGCCGCCACGACGCCATCATCTGCCTCGGGGCGGTCATTCGCGGGGCGACGCCGCATTTCGACTACGTGAGTGCGGAAGTGTCCAAGGGTGTCGCCATGGTCGGCCTGGAAGCCGAGGTTCCGGTCATTTTCGGCATCGTCACTACCGACACCATCGAGCAGGCCATTGAAAGGGCCGGCACCAAGGCCGGGAACAAAGGCTGGAGTGCGGCCGTGTCCGCCGTGGAGATGGCCAACCTGAACCATATGGTCGACCAGGTCTGATAAATGGGTAATCGCCGCAAATCAAGAGAGCTTGCCATGCAGGCTCTTTTTTATATGGATACCAACAGGAGCATTTCCTTGGAAAACCTGGACCTGTACTGCCGCAATTTCCAGCCTTCCGAGAAGGTGCGTCCTTTTTTTCTGCAGCTGGTACAGGGTGTGATCGCCTCTAAGGCGAGGGTGGACGCGGTCATCGAACGTTACTCCAGCAACTGGAAAATTCACCGCATGTCATGTGTCGACCGGAACATCCTCCGCCTGGCGGTCTATGAGGTGCTTTTTCTCGAGGATATCCCCGTAAAGGTCAGCATCAACGAGGCGATTGACATCGGCAAGAAGTTCGGTACGGACGAATCGGGCGCTTTCATCAACGGCATCCTGGACAGCATCCGTTTAGCACTCGACAAAGGTGAACTAAAGGCCGGGGAGGAAGCCCCCCGGGAGACCAGCGTAAGAAGATGTCCGCGCCTGGGAGGTCCCGTTCCCTTCAAATACTGCCTGCATTCCGGGGAGGACGGGCCGTGTTTCAAAATCATGGACTGCTGGTGGGAGGCGTTCGACATCCGGTCGTACCTGGAGGAGCATCTTTCCCCGGAAGCATTTGAGAGGCTGATGGCCGCCAAACCGAAGCCCAAGGTGGCCAGCCTGGTGGAACTGGTAGAGCAGGCCAAAAAAAACGTCAAGAAGCCACCCCCGGAAGCGTTGTCGTGATGCCTTTCATGGGTAAGGCTTTCCAATGTAGAGGAGGCTGAAGTGATCATAAAAGAACTTGCAGTGGGGCCGATCATGGCCAACTGCTTTATCGTCGGATGTGAGGAAACCAAAAAAGCAGCCGTTATCGACCCGGGCGAGGATGCGGACAGGATTCTGGCGACTCTGGCGGATTCGCACCTGACGGTCGGCTGCATCATCAATACCCATGGTCATTTCGATCATGTGGGCGCCAACGCGAGGCTCAAGGAGGTTACCGGGGCAAAGATCATGATCCATGCGCTGGATGCACCGATGCTTACCCAGCTGTCGCAGAGCGCCGCCGCCATGGGAATGCGGGCGGACAATTCGCCGCCGGCGGACCGGCTGCTCGAGGACGGCGAAACCGTCACTTGCGGCAGCATCACCTTCAAGGTGCTGCACACGCCGGGTCACACGCCGGGCGGCATCTCCCTTCTCACCGGAGGCCACGTGTTCGTCGGCGACACGCTGTTCGCGGGATCCATCGGCCGCACGGACTTTCCGGGAGGAGACTTTGCTACGCTGGAAGCCAGCATCAGGGAAAAGTTGTACGTACTGGACGACGATGTCGTCGTCTATCCCGGCCACATGGGAAGGACCACCATCGGCAGGGAAAAACAGACCAACCCCTTTGTCCGGGGTTGAACTCGCCCTGTTCGTCTGATATTCTGAGGGGCATGTCTCTTTCCGTCAAACGCAACAAGACCGCGCAGGTCAGGATCGGTAAGGTAAAGGTCGGGGGCGGCGCACCCATCGCGGTCCAATCCATGACCAACACGCAAACGGCTGACGTGGCCGCCACCGTTGCACAAATCCGGCGGCTGACGGCGGCCGGGTGCGAGATCGTGCGCGTAGCGGTGCCGGACGAGGCGGCCGCACGGGCGATCCGCCGTATCAGAATGGAAATATCCATTCCCCTGATTGCGGACATTCACTTCAATCACCGCCTGGCGATAGCGGCTGTCGGGGCCGGGGCCGACGGACTGAGGATCAACCCCGGCAACATCGGTTCCTCCCGGAAGGTAAAGGCAGTTGCCGATTGTGCCCGGGAGGCCGGGGTCCCCATCCGCGTAGGGGTCAACGCGGGGTCGCTGGAAAAGGATCTTATCGAAAAATACCGGGGTGCCACCGCTGAAGCGATGGTCATATCCGCTCTAAGGAACGTCGATATCCTCAGATCCTTCGATTTTCACGATCTCAAGGTGTCCATCAAGGCTTCGGATGTGACGCGGACCGTGGAAGCCTACCGGTTGTTTGCCGAGAAATCCGACATTCCCGTCCATCTGGGCGTTACCGAAGCCGGCGGACTTTATTCCGGCATCGTCAAATCCTCCCTGGGCATCGGTATGCTGCTGGCCGAAGGCATCGGGGACACCATCCGGGTGTCGCTGACGCGTGATCCCGTCGAGGAGGTCCGGGTAGGGTTCGAGATTCTGAAAGCGCTGGGGATCCGCCGCCACGGGCCCGACATCATTTCCTGCCCCACTTGTGGGCGCTGCAACATCGACCTGTTCGACATCGCCGAAAAAATCGAAAAACGGGTCCTCACCATGACGGCCCCCATCAAGATTGCCGTCATGGGGTGTGTGGTCAACGGGCCGGGGGAGGCCCGGGAGGCGGACATCGGTATTGCCGGCGGCGATGGCAGGGGGGTTTTGTTCAAAAAGGGCGAGGTGGTCGAGACGCTGCCCCAGGAGCAGTTGGCCGACGTCCTTTTAAAGGAGCTGGATGCTTGTGAAGCGGCATACCGTCATCGGTAGCACCGGGAGACGGTGGCCTGGCCTGTTGGAGAGTTGCATAAACGTCACCGTTGTATAAACAACACGGCAACATGTACGAAAGGAAGATGATGAGCAAAAAGGTGCCAACGGCAATCGAACCCACCCGGGTGGAGGACTACCCCGAGTGGTATCAGCAGGTGGTGAAAGCATCGGACCTGGCGGAGCGGTCCTCCGTGCGCGGGTGCATGGTGATCAAACCCTGGGGGTACTCCCTCTGGGAGAACATCGTGCGCGCAATGGACGACATGTTCAAGGCAACCGGTGTTCAGAATGCCTATTTTCCCCTGTTCATTCCCAAAAGCTTTCTGGAAAAGGAGGCCGAGCACGTGGAAGGGTTTGCCAAGGAATGTGCCGTGGTGACCCACCATCGCCTTGAAAAGGATGAACAGGGCGGGCTCGTTCCCGCCGGCGAACTGGCAGAGCCTCTGGTGGTGCGACCCACGTCGGAAACCATCATCGGTGACTCCTTTTCCCGTTGGGTGAAGAGCTACCGCGACCTGCCCCTGCTCATCAACCAGTGGGCCAACGTGGTGCGTTGGGAAATGCGCACGCGCATTTTTTTAAGAACCAGTGAGTTCCTCTGGCAGGAGGGGCACACCGTGCACGCCACGGAGGAGGAAGCCGTCGAGCGCACCCGCATGATGCTGGATGTGTATGCCCGCTGCGCCGAAGAATACCTGGCAATGCCGGTGATCAGGGGGCGCAAGTCGGCTTCCGAAAGATTTCCGGGAGCCGTGGACACCCTGTGCATCGAGGCCATGATGCAGGATCGAAAGGCCCTGCAGGCCGGCACTTCCCACTTCTTGGGGCAGAATTTCGCCCGGGCGTCCGAAATCAGATTTCAGACCCCTGATGAAACGGAGGAATACGCCTGGACCACTTCCTGGGGCACGTCGACCCGCCTGGTAGGGGGCGTGATCATGACCCACGGGGACGATGACGGCATTATCCTGCCCCCCAGGGTCGCCTCGTCGCATGCCGTCCTGCTGCCCATTGTCAGAAAACCGGGCGAGCGGGACAAGGTCATGGCCTACGTGAACGACCTTGCCGGGCGCCTGCGGAACCAGTACTACCATGGCCGCAGGGTCAGGATCGAAGTGGACGACCGGGATATCGGCGGTGCCAGGGGCTGGGAGTGGATCAAGAAAGGCATTCCCGTCAGGGTGGAGATCGGTCCCAGGGACATCGCCGAAAATTCCGTTTTTGTGGGCAGACGCGACAAGGCTCACCGTGACAGGGAATCGATGCCTGTCGACCGCTTCCTTGAATCGTTCGCGGGTATCCTGGATGAGATACAGGCCAATTTATACGACCGCGCGCTTGCCTTCAGAGAGGCGAACACCCGGGAAATTTCGAACGACAAGGCCTTCTATGACTACTTTACACCGCAGGACAGCGAGAAGCCCGAAATCCATGGCGGGTTTGCAATGTCGCCCTGGTGCGGCAACGCATCCTGCGAGGCGGCCATCAAGGAGGACTTGAAGGTGACCATTCGCTGCATCCCCTTCGACAGCGAGATTACGGACAAGGGCTGCATCTGCTGCGGCAAGCCGGGAGGACGGCAGGTTATTTTTGCCAAAGCATACTAAGCGCCCGGCACCGAATTCCGGATGCGGGATGTTTGGGGCGGCGAGTTCCGGGCGACTGCGATGCAGTTGCCTGACCATTGTGCGAATCATTCAGGGCTCGAGAGCATTCAGTCTGTCGCATGATTAGAATCAACGACATCATTGACAAAATGGTGGAGCACAATCCCGAGGCCGACGTGGACCTCGTCGAAAGGGCCTACGTCTACTCCGCCAGGGTCCACCAGGGGCAGATGCGCCTGTCCGGGGAACCCTACTTGACCCACCCCCTGGAAGTGGCCGGCATTCTGACGGACATGCTGCTGGACCCGGAGAGTGTTGCCGCAGGGCTTCTGCACGATGTGGTCGAAGACACCAAGGCCACCCCCGATGAGATCGAGGAGATGTTCGGCAAGGAGGTGCGCCACATCGTGTCCGGCGTCACCAAGCTCAGCACCCTGCCCCTGGGAAGCAAACAGGCGCGCCAGGCCGAAAGCATTCGCAAGATGCTGCTGGCCATGGCGGATGACATCCGGGTCATCCTCATCAAACTCGCCGACCGGCTTCACAACATGCGCACCCTTCAGTTTCACAAGGAAATCAAGCAGCGCGCCATCGCTCAGGAGACCATCGACATTTACGCACCCATCGCGGCAAGGCTGGGCATCTATTGGATCAAGAACGAGCTCGAGGACATCTCCTTCAAATATACCCAACCGGAGGAGTACGACAACATCCAAGGGCTGGTTGCCAAGGATCGCGAAGAGCGTGAAGAGTACATCGAAAAAGTCAAGAGCTTCGTCAAGAAGAAGATGGACGAGAGCAACCTCCAGTGTGTGGTGCTGGGTCGATACAAGCATTTTTTCAGCATCTACCAGAAGATGATCAGCCAGCACCTGAACTTCGAGGAGGTGTATGACATCATCGCCTTTCGCATCATTCTGGACACCATCCCCCAATGCTACGAGGCCCTGGGCATCGTGCACTCTTTGTGGAAGCCTATTGCCAAAAAATTCAAGGACTACATCGGGGTGCCCAAGCCGAACATGTACCAGTCTCTGCACACCACGGTCATCGGGCCGTTTGGCGAGAGGATCGAGATACAGATTCGCACCCATGAGATGGACAAGGTGGCCAAATCCGGCATTGCGGCTCACTGGAGCTACAAGGAGGGGAAAAAGGGCGACAGCGAAATCTATGCCAAGTTTGCCTGGATCCAGAGCCTGGTCGAGAACCAGGCCGAGTTCCGCGATCCGCAGGAGTTCCTGGAAAATGTGCGCATCGACCTGTTCCCGGACGAGGTTTACGTGTTCACCCCCCAGGGGGAAATCAAGTCCCTGCCCAAGGGGGCCACGCCCGTCGATTTTGCCTATCTGATTCATTCCGAGGTCGGCAACCAGTGCACCGGTGCTAAAGTGGACGGCCGCATGGTGCCGTTGAAATATGAGCTGCAGACAGGCAACATCGTTGAAATCATCACTTCCAAGGGGTCCCACCCCAGCAAGGACTGGCTCAATTACGTGAAAACGGTCAAGGCCCGCTCACGGATCCGCCAGTGGATCAAGGTTCAGGAAAAGGAGCGCAGCCTGTCCCTCGGGAGGGAGATGTGTGAAAAGACCTTCCGGAAGTACCGCCTCAACTTCGGCTCGCTGATCAGGAGCGAGGAGATGAGCAGTGTGGTGGAGCACTTCGGCTTCAAGACGGTGGACGACCTGATAGCAAGTGTCGGATACGGCAAGACCACCCCCCTCCAGATTGCCAGAAGGTTTGCCACGCAAACGGAGCCGGAATCGGAAAACGGGTCCCTTTTGAACAAGCTGATCAGTAAGGTCAGAAAGAAAAAACCCCAGGTCGGCGTTGTCGTCAAGGGGCTCGACGATATTCTGGTGCGTTTTGGAAAGTGCTGTCAACCGGTACCGGGTGATCCCGTCACCGGGTACATCACTCGGGGCTTCGGCGTGACCGTCCACCGGACCAACTGTGTGAATGCCCTGAAAATGAACCCGGACCGGCAGATCGATGTGCAATGGAGCGACGAGATCAAACAGACCTACCCGGTCAAGATCAAACTCAATTCACTGGACCGGGTCGGGCTGCTGGCGGATATCGCCTCCTCCATCAGCAAGAACGGGGCCAATATCCTCAGCGTAAACACCGAAACCAAGGACGACAAAACCGTGGATTCGTTTATCACCCTGGGGGTCGAAAACACGGCCCACTTGAATAAGGTGGTTTCGGATTTAAACAAGATCAAATATGTTCAAGGGGTTAAAAGGGTGGGTTAGGATGCTTTGACCACACGGCCCGATTTGATGCAGGTGGTGCAGACAACCATCTTTTTCTTTTTCCCATCATGGAACGCTCGAACATTTTGAAGATTGGGATTGAATCTTCTTTTGTTGAGGTTGTGAGCATGGCTCACATGGTTGCCGACCATGGGTTTTTTCCCGCATATTTCACATACTCTGGACATTGTATTTTCTCCTCGGTATCCGGCGGTGCCGTCTCTTTAAGGCTTGGCGTCCGGATGCAATTCTAATTATAAAAAAAAATCCTTACACTAGATTATCATGCGTGTAAAGCATTTTTTATGGTTTTCAACCCGGGGTGGGTATAAACATACGCGTCCCCCCGGAACCCCGATAGCCTCATGCAAGCGGCCCGCGCTTTTATTCGGCCTCCTGTTTCGCCAGAACCATTTCGCAGGCGGCAATGTATTTCAACGCCGTCTCATGGGCGCCGACATCCGGATATTTGCGCACCACTGTCTGAAATCGGTGCAGGGCGGCTTTGTAGTGCTTGGTTTTGTAGTAGAAGAGCCCCACATACAGGTCGTGTTCAGCCAGGCTTTTCAAGCACAGGTGGTACAGTTCCCCGGCCTTGGCGGTGTAGGGGTCGTCAGGGTAATTCTCGATCAGGCGGTTGAAAACGCTGATGGCTTTTTTGGCCGACGCCTGATCCCTGTCGATGGTGCCGAGCTGTTCGTAGTGGCAGAGTCCAATCTGATAGATGACATAGGGAATGGCCTCGTTTTTAGGGTGCAGCTCCTCGAAGTCCTCATAGGCGGTGATGGCATCCGCGTATTCCTTCCGGTGATAGTGCGCATCGGCTATTTTGAGTTCCGCCAGTTTGGCGTATTTGCTGAAAGGGTACCAATCTCTGAGCTTTTCAAAGTATTTGATCGCATCCTTGTAGTCCCTTTCTTCAAAGGCTTCGAGGCCATTGGCCGCCAGTTCGTGGACCGGTTTGTCGGCATCGGGATCGATTGAACTGCATCCTATAAACGGCCACACCAAGCTGACGGCGAAGATGAAGATAAACAGCCTTTTCATAAGACCCTTTCGATGTAAGGTGCCGGCAGCGCCCCGTTCACCGGGGCCGTTGCGGCCGAACCAGCTGCGCCATAAAACGACGGCGGTGACAAACAGGCATCACCGCCGTTTGGAGTCCGCCCTGTCGGGCCACCTTTTCGGGCGCCGGTGTTACAGCACGTTGTTGATGGCGTCCTCGAGCTTCGATTTCGCCACCATGCCGGTGATCTGTTCGACGACGTTGCCGTCTTTGAAAAAAATCAGCGTTGGAATAGCCTTAATGCCGTATTTTCCAGGGGTTACCGGGTTGTCGTCCACGTTGCATTTAGCAAATTTCACTTTGTCGCCGAACGCCGACGAAAGCTCTTCCACAACCGGGCCGATTGCCTTGCAGGGGCCGCACCAGGGCGCCCAGAAATCCACCAGAACGGGTTTGTCCGCCTGCAACACTTCCGCATCAAAACTGCTGTCGCCGATATCCACAATACCTTCAGCCATAATATTGGTTCCTTTCGTAGGTTGTTCCTGAATAGAGCGTTCGGTGAACATCTGCCCGGTTCAGGTCTTCGTTTTCAAAGGAATATAATAATGTGGCGCTGCAATGTCAACCTATAGCGGCGAGGGCCGATCCGTTTTGCAAAAACCGATGGGCCGGAATAGCGCGCGCTGCCCTGCAGCTTGCTTCAGGGCAGGCGACAGGGAACAAATGGACACCATCTTTGGCGGTCACCATTGGATAAATCATAGAAATGGTGTTATCGATATGATATTTTCTTTGCAACACCGTTCCAGGGTGGAACCAGTGCCGGGTCCTGCGGGCCCGGGTATATACTCGAGAGGCGGCTATGGGAAACAGCATAAGAATCGGCGCATTGGTATCCGGCGGCGGGTCGAACCTCCAGGCCATCATCGACGCTTGCGGGTCGGGCGCTGTCGACGGCGATGTGGTTTTTGTCGCTGCGGACACCCCCGGGGCAGGCGGCTTGGAGCGGGCCCGGCGCCACGGCATCCCGACCTTCGTCTGTGAATACAGGAAGATCTTCGAGACGTATAGGGAAGATCCGGCGGGCTTCAAGCTGCCCGACGATTTCGATCCCGACCTGGCTTTTTCGCGGCAGGGCCTTTTCAACGCGCGGGGTGACCGCCGGGAAATCGCCGCCTTTCTGGCCACCCGGGCCGCCGCCGAAAGCCGTCTTCTGGAAGGCATGGCCGGATACCCGTTCGACCTGCTGGTGCTGGCCGGTTTCATGCGCAAACTGTCGCCCTACATCATCGACCGCATCAACACCGATCCCTCCCTCCCCAGGATCATGAACATCCATCCGGCCCTTCTGCCGGCCTTTCCCGGCACCGACGGGTACGGCGACACGGTCCGGTACGGCTGCAAGGTCGGGGGCTGCACGGTCCATTTCGTGGATTACGGCGAGGACACGGGGCCGATCATCGGGCAGCGTGCATTCGCGATTCGTCCCGACGACACCCTCGAAACGGTCAGGGCAAGGGGGCTCCGTCTGGAGTGGGAGCTCTATCCGGCCTGCATCCAGCTGTTTGCCGAAAATCGCCTGAAAGTGGTCGAGAAAAGCCATCCCGGGCCCGGCGGCGGGGTGTTTATCCGGAAGGTGGTGAGGATAACGTAATGGTCGGGCGGATGCTGTCGTGTTTGTCAGAATAACGTTCCGTGTAGCCTGAACCCGCCACCTTCCGATCCAATTTTGAAACGGAGCATGTGTATGGCAAGTGCCCTAATTCAGCGCCTTGACCATCATGGGGATGGCCACCATCGTGCCGATGGTGCTGCCCAGGTTGGTGAAAACGACCACCAAAAGGATGCGGGTGACCTTGTTTTTCCAGAAGCCCTTAACGGTGAGGATGTCTTCAGGCAGGCGCTCCAGGTCCTTGACCTTGGGTTTGTTCGAAAAAGCCTCTACCAGTCCGGAAACCCATCCTGCGGCTATCATGGGGTTCAGGGAGGTCAGGGGGGCTGCCAGCACGGATGACATGATGGTGAAAGGATGGCCCAGTGCTGCGGTGGCGCCTATGCCGGCCATTATGCCGTTGGCCGCCACCCACCAGGTGATCATGCCGGCGCCGGCCTTGGATCCCCCGTTGAAAAAGCCGTAGATGAACAGGACGAGGATGAGGCTGGGAATCAGCCATTTCAAAAAACCGGCGGTCCTGCCCTTGGGGGGGATCACCTCCAGGTCCGCCAGGTTGGTTTCCTCTTCCCAGTACCGCTTTATCCCGGCCACATGACCGGCGCCGACCACGGCCACGATTTTTTTCCCGGGCGCGGTTTTTATTTTCTGCGCCAGGTAGCGGTCCCGCTCATCGATGAGGATACGCTTGAGCACCGGCAGGGATTTCCCGACTTCGGAAAGCAGCGACTGCAGCATGTCCTCCTGCTTCATTTTTTCGACATCTTCTTCTGTGATCTCCTCGGCATTTCCCAGTGAGAGGGCGAGCTGGAAGATGACCTTCAGTTTGGCCCACAGTCCCATGACGCGCCAGGTCCTGGACAGGGTCACGCGGATATCGCGGTCCGCGAGGTGAATGGCGGCGCCGCAGGCGTCGGCCGATTCGATGGCGGCGATCATTTCCGCTCCGGGTTTGATGTCCAGCTTGTCGGCAATGCGTTTCTGGAAGGATGCCAGCAAAAGGTTGGAGAGGAGCAGAAAGGTCTTTTTTTCCCTGATTACCTTGATGATGTTCATGTCGCGCCATTTGTCTGTCTGGCGGATGGACTCGTACCGGGATTCACACAACTCAACGCAGACCGTATCCGGAGCCTCCGACTGAATGGTCTCTGCGACGAGTTCGGTGCTTTCCCGGGAAACGTGGGCGGTGCCGATGAGCAGAATTTCCTTGCCCTCGTGTTCGAGGCGGTGAATCATATCATGGTTGTCTATCATAAGTTTTCGATATATGGTGCCCTGGCAATGGCCTGCAGGTAAATCCTCAAATTAGGCAAAGGTCAACCGGTGTACCCGGGTAAAACCCGCTTGTTCGATGAATCGGGGTATAATACCAAATCGGAAAAATAACAATGAATTATTAAAAGTCAATGCGGACGCAGAGAGGACGGGTGGCGGCGCAGCCGGCCCGAAAGGAAAACCAGAAAGGGAGTTGAAATTTATATGAATACAGGCGGCATCATAGAGGCGGAACCTTACTACCTGAGCACGGACAACGAAATAGAGGTGTTCGAGGCATCCTACGACGCACGGCTGCCGGTCATGCTGAAAGGGCCCACCGGGTGCGGCAAAACCCGTTTCGTGGAGCACATGGCGTACCGGCTGAAAAAACCGTTGATCAGCGTTGCCTGCCACGAGGACCTGTTCGCCTCCGACCTGATCGGGCGTTATCTGTTGAAAAACGACGAGACTGTATGGATCGACGGTCCCCTGACCAGGGCGGTGAGGGAGGGGGCGATCTGCTACCTGGACGAGGTGGTGGAGGCACGCAAGGACACGACGGTTGTGATCCATCCGTTGACCGACGACCGGCGCATGCTTTCCATAGACAAGAAAGGGGAGACCATCCAGGCCCACACCGATTTCATGTTGGTGATTTCCTACAATCCCGGATACCAGTCGGTGCTCAAAGATCTCAAACAGAGCACGCGCCAGCGGTTTGTGTCCCTGGAATTTCAGTATCCCGGGGTCGAAAAAGAGGCGGAGATCGTCGCCCATGAGGGGGAGATCGACCCGACGACGGCCCTGGGGCTCGTGGAACTGGCCAACCGCATCCGCAATATCCGTGAGCACGGCCTCACGGAGGGAGCCAGCACACGGCTTCTCATTTATGCCGCCCAGCTGATCAACCGGGGCATCCCGGTTCAAGAGGCGTGTAAAACGGCCATCTGCCTGCCGCTGACGGACGATGACAGGTTGCAGGAAACCCTGGGGGAACTGATCGGAGACATGTTCGATGGGTGAGGGTACGGCGGTCCTCGAACGACTGGCAGCGGCCGATCCGGAAATGGCCGCCGACGTCGGCGACATAACCGGGCGGCACGGCCCTGTTACGGTGGAGCGCATGGCGCTTCTTCTCGATGAAACCATGTGGGGGCTTTCCCTGGAAGTCTCCTTCGGCAGAGCCCTGGCAAAGGGCTACGCGCGCCTGATCGGCCCCTGTTCGGAAAAAAAAATCCGGTTTTACCGGGAAAACGTTCGTAAATGGGGCGCGCACGGCCCCACCGTCGGCAAAATGATGGCTCTGCACCTGGTGCCCGTCCTGGCACACGGGAACTGGGATTTGGCAAACCGGTTCAGCGACGTTTTCGACACCATGTGCCATAAGGGGGCCTACACCCTCAAGGGGCCCCTGGAAGGCATGTCCGCCCTGTTGCGAGCCGGTGAGACGGCAGCGGCCATGGCGTATCTCGACCTTTTGAACGCCGCTTTTTCACAGGATATCAACTACAACCAGAGCCTGCGCTACACCTATATGCTGCCCACTGCGGTGGCGTCCATGGCACCCATGAAACGCACCTGGCAAATCAGGGAGCTGGCCCGTGCGGTTGCCGTGGAGCAGTCACTGGCGGAAGCCTTTTTGCGGGGACGGGAAAGGGGTCTTGACCTGTTGTCCCGGAAAAGCCTGGGGGATTTTGTCGACCTGGTTCTGAAGAAGTTTCAGCGGGCACCTGATCAGGGAGTCAAATTCATGGCGCTTGATTCAAGCGCGGCCCTGGAAAAGTGCCGGGAGATGCAGGTGGCCGTCACCTTCAGCCAGGTCCAGCAGACGCTCACCGCCTACGTGCGCGCACGCACCGGGCTGGGCATTTCGATTCGTCCGGTAAGCTCCCTGGGCGCACCCGTGGCCGGCCTGGCAGCCGGCGAGCACCCGCCGCTGGACCGGCCGCAGTGTTTTTCCGACACACGCTTCATCTACCTGCCGGAGGAGATATCCGTTTTTCCGACCCCGGCTGAAAACAAAATGCTTTATCTGGCACTGACCAAGCTGGAGGCCGGGTTGTTCGAGTGCGGATCCCACGCATTCGATGTCGGCAAAGCCATGGACCTGATCGCCGGCATGGAGGGCGCAGGGCATCTGGCCGCCGGCGAAGATGGTCGCGGGAAGGCTGACAAAGGGGCCGACCTGGAAACATTTTTCGGTTTTTTCCCCGACAGGTTCCTGGCAGCCGCGCTTTTCACCGTTTTCGAACATGGCCGCATCCGGCAACGGCTCACCCGGCAATACCCCGGGATGGTGAAAAAGGTGCTGCCGCTGTTTCGAAAGGAGGCCGGGCGCATGCACGCGGCGGGCGAGGGGGATGCGGTTCTGCTCTCCCTCTACCACGACATCGCTCTGGGTGCTGAAACCTCCCTGCCGTCGGGCGGGAAATACGGGCCGGCTGCCACCCTTGCCATGGCGCGTATCCGGGAGCGTTTCGGCGATGAACTCGAAAGGCATCCCATGGTGGAGGCGAGCGCCCGGCTGACGGTTTTTGCCTACGGTGTTTTGACCGAAATTTTGAAAACCGAGACGGCGATTGCCGGGCCTGAGCTCCAAAAGGGCGCAAGGCGGCTTTTTCCGTTCGGACGGCAGCTGCGGCCCGACCTGGTCTACAACTCCTTTGCCCGCTATGACTGCGTGTCCCGCGAGATTGTCGCGGCATTGAGGAAGAAGGGCCTCAAGGCATATAAAGCAGACGTGCGTGAAAAGCTTATCGACAACGGCGGACGGATTTCAACCGCCGACATCGAAAGAATCGTGCTTGTAGCCGGGGATGTCGACGGCGGGGGCGGGCAGCCGGCGGATCGGCAGCGCCTGGATCTTTCCGGGATGGACTTGTCCGCGCTTCTGGCGGATTCCGGACTGGACACGGCGCCCTGTACCGCGATCGACGGGGAAGCGTGCCGGCACCGTGAATGGGACTGCAACATGGGCGATTACCTCGAAGACTATGTCCGGGTGACCGATCGCAGGATTGACGGCCGCAACGGTGATTTTTATGCGGAAACCCTGGTGCGGCATGCCGGGCTGGTCAAAAGGATGCGCCATGCCTTCGAGATGTTGAGGCCCGAGGGCCTGGCGATCTTGCGGCAGTGGGTGGAGGGCGACGAGTTCGACTACCGGGCCCTGCTCGACTTTGTCCTGGATCGCAGGGCCGGCATCATGCCGTCGGACCGGCTTTACATCAAGCGGATGAAGCAGCTGCGCGACGTGGCCGTGCTGGTGCTCGTGGACCTGTCGCGCTCCACGGCCAACCGTGCCGCCGGAACGGAACGGACGGTGCTGGATGTGGAGAAAGCTGCCATCGTCCTGATGTGCGAGGCCCTTTCCATTGTCGGGGACCGGTTTGCGGTGGCCGGGTATTCCGGGACCGGCCGGTTCGGGGTCGATTATTTCAGAATCAAGGACTTCGACGAACCCATCGGGCCGGATATTTTCGAAAATGTCAACGCCATGGTGGCCCGCAGGAGCACGCGCATGGGAGCGGCGATCCGGCACGCCACCCTGCAGTTGGAGAAGATTCCGGCCCGGGTGCGGCTGCTGATTGCCATCGGCGACGGATTCCCCAACGACGTGGGATACAAACAGGGGTACGCCATTGCCGACACCCGCAAGGCCGTCCAGGAAGCATTTTCGAGGAACATTGTCTTCAGGGGCATTTCGGTCAACATTGCCGGCGACCCGCGGCTGGACGAGCTGTACGGCCCCTTGAATCATATGGTGATCACCGACGTTTCGGAACTGCCCGACAGGCTGCTGCGGATATACAGTGCCATGACCAGGAGTTGACCCCTGAGGGAAGTAGGGAGTAGGCAGCAGGGCGTAGGGAGGGTTTTTGCTTGTAGCAGACTTCTTACGCCACACTCCCCACTGCTTACTGGTCTGTGAAACGTGAAACGTAAAACGTATGGCGCAAGGCATAAGGCGTGAGGCGTCTGACTTCTGGTTCCTGGCCTCTTGCGAGCCCCGCAGGGTAATATTATTCTTTGTGTCCTTCGTGGCTTGGAGGTTGGATTGCCCTTGCCCCCTGCTTCCGGCCTCCGACCGCTGACCTCCGATCTCCAATTATAGCTCTTGCATGGGGCCCGGTGAAGATCTATCTTAAGGCATGGATATGCTGATTTTCAACGACCTGTTTCGCTGGGAGGGATTCGGCGGCAAACTGCGGCTGGCGAGCGGGCAGTGTCTGCTCAGGATTTACGACCTCAGAAAAGGCGACACCGAAGGGGTTTCCCATCTCAAGCCGTACGTGGTTGTGGCCACGGATCATGAAGCGAGCAAGATGTCGGTGAGAAGCTGCTGCAGCCACATTGCCACGATGGTGGCCGCCGAACACAACATTCCGCCGCAGCGCATGCAGTTCGTGGAGCATTACCCGGAGACGTTCTATGGCAGCAGGGACCAGCAACGGATTCCACGGAAGTTCGATGCGGTCGAGTTCGTCTGGGAAAAAAAGATGGCCCTTCATCCGAAATGGCGAGCGCTGGACGGCCCCCTGCTGGCCTTTTTAGAAGGGCAGTTCTAAAGGGCGTCTACTGACACAGGCTTGTCCGGATGTTTCCATTCAGCCACCGGTTGACAAAGTGCTTTGTCACTGCCGTGTCCACCCCTGCTTCCCCGACGGACACTTCGAGCTTTTCCAGCGATTGCGTGACCTTTTCACCGTCGCCCATGAGGGCGTAGATCTTGATGCTGCGCTGAAAACAGGCGCTCGCTGCGGCATGCTCCCCCCTTTTCTGATAGAGGGTTCCAAGGGCTGATAGATCGTCGGCAATGCCGCTGTGAAATCCTGTTTTTCGATCCGCGTCCAGCGCTTTTCGATAATGGGCGATGCCTTCATCATACCGGCCGGTTTCCGCCATGACGTTGCCCAGGGCATAGTGCAGGGCTCCGGTGGTGGCGTAGCTTTCCGGGTCGGCCGCCTCGAGCGCTTCCCCAAAAAGCCTTTCGGCCTCGGCCGTTTTCTGTTGTGCGGCCATCAGCATTCCCCTGCTTTTCAACAGGGAAACGGATGTTATGCCGTTGCGGTCCGCCGTTTCTTCCGCCGCCGCCAACGTTGCCTGCGCTTCGTGCTGCCGGTTTTCCCTGATCAGAAGCGCCGCTTTGTTGGCCATAACCTGCACGGCACCGCCGTCATCGCCGAGATCGCCATACAGGTCGTGGGACGCGTCAAAAAATAGCATCGCGCTTTCAGGGTCGCCTATTTTGGCGTAGACATTGCCGATGTTGTTGAGGCAGGCGGCAACACCCGGAACCTCGTCTATGGCGGTGAAAAGCTCGTGGGCGCGCAGCAGGTGATCGAGGGCTTTGTGATAGCACCCCTGCTCGTACCACCCGATGCCCCTGCCGAGCTCATTGACGGCCGGTTCCGCCGGGTCGGGTCTGTCATGCGCGGCCTTGCCGCCGGCACAGGCGATCAGAGCGAAGAGAAACAGATAAGATAAAAAGATGCGGAATAGGCGCATGGTGTCTGCTGTTTGATACATACGGTTCAACATTGAGATTAATTCATACCGTTATTGTTTGGTTATGTCAAAAACCACCTGGCCGCCGATGATGGTCATTTCGACGCCGATCTCCTTAATCCTGTCCGGTGGCGCTTCGGTCGGGTCTTGGGAAACAATGGTGAAGTCCGCCAATTTACCGGTTTCGATGGACCCCTTGTCCTTTTCCTCGAACCCGAGACGGGCGTTGTCGATGGTGTACAGCTGGATGGCCCTTTCCGCATCCAGGCGCTCTTCGGGAAGCGAGTGATTGACGGCACAGTGGATGCTGTAGACAGGATTCATGGGGGTGACGTAGCTGTCCGACCCGCCGCCCACCGGCACGCCTGCGTCAATAAGGGATTTGAGCGGGTCGGAGCGCAGGGCTCTTTGGCGGCCCAAGAGGTTGTCCAGGCGCCGGTGTCCGCCGAAGTGATAATTGAAAGGCGGTTGAATTCCCAGGTGGATGCCCAGCTTCACCGCTTTTTTCACCAGGGTGTCGTCGTATATCTCGAAATGTTCGATGCGGTGACGGTGGTTCCGGTCCGGCCATTTTTCCAGCGCCTTTTCGTAGGCGCCAAGGGCCTGGGCCGCGGCGCGGTCACCAACAGCGTGCATGGCAATCTGCAGACCGGCACGGTGCGCCTTTTCTACGAAGGCGTCGATTCCTTCCTGGGGGTAATAGAGGATGCCGTGATTGTCCGGCTGGTCGGTGTAGGGCTCCAGCATCGCGGCGGTGTGCGGTCCGAAATCGCCGTCCAAAAGAATACATCCGCCGATGCGCTGCAGCCCGAAACGGTGGACGGCATCGACATCGAGGGTCTGATACCACGGGACGATCCGCAATGCCAGACCGGGGGCCAGGTCTACCAGGGAGGCGACACTCGGATCGTCGGGCGCGTTCCTGCCTTCCAGGGCGTGGACCGTTGTGAGGCCCACCTCCAGCGCCAGGTCCGCGGCCTTTTTCTGGAATACGTCGAGGCCTGTTTTTTCGACGAACCTGGATCGCATCCGTTCCACGGCAATTTCATGGGCACGGCCCCGCAAGCAGCCGTCAGCATAAAATTCCAGGGCATTGTCGGGCAGGTCGAGCATGTCGAGGCCCATGGAGTTGACCAGCGAGTTGTGGCCGGTGGCGCCCACGATGAAAACCGGGTGCTCCGGAGCGGCACGATCGAGATCCCGGATGCCCGGCAGGCGCCCTGCCGCCAGCCGGTAGTGATTGATGCCCATACCGAATAAAAGTTCGCCGCGCGCTTCTTCGACGGCTGCCTCCCTCAGGGTGTCCTGGACGTCGGCGGCGGAGCCGGCGCGGGAAAAATCGAGGGCCATGGCTTTTATGCCGGTGCCGGTAAAATGGAGGTGGCTGTCGATCAGTCCCGGCAGAACGGTTTTGCCGCGCAGATCGATCACCCTGGCATCCGCATCGAAAGCGTCGATTTCGTCCGAGGCACCCACGGCGTGAATGTGTCCAGCGCGCACGGCAACCGCCCGGGCACGGGGCTGCTTCGGGTTCATCGTGATGATGTTGGCGTTGGTCAGTACGAGGCTGTCGTTCATCGCGGCTTTTTCTCTAAGGTTTAGATCGGTTCGATTTTTGTGCGGCAAAGCCACAGGCCATGCGAGACAGTATGGCTTTTTTTAGCCGATATTTCCAGTGTAATATTTGTATCTTGGGGACGTTCATAAATATATAAATACCTTCATCCCTAAGAATAGTTATTTATATATTTATGAACGTCCCTCAAGCTTAAAAATCAAGCCCGAACCAGGCATTTCAAATTTTTCCGACGGTTTTTGTTGCCAAAACCGGGAAAATAGGTCAAACAGGACGCGTTGAACCGCATAAACCGGATGAAAAAGGAGTGAAAAAAATGATCCTGAACCCCAAGGAAAACCAATACGAGTACCTGGATGAAAAATCGCGGTCCATTATGTTGAAAACCATCGCCTTTTTCGAGAACAAGGGTAAACAGAAGCTCAAGGAGGACTATCACGGCAAGGTGTGGTATGCGGATTTCATCGAGTTTGTAAAAAAGGAAAAGATTTTCGCTACCCTGCTGACGCCTTCGGCCTACGGCAAGGAGGGCTGCCGCTGGGACACCCACAGGAACTGTGCATTCAACGAAATTTTAGGGTTTTACGGCCTGCCGTACTGGTACACCTGGCAGGTGACCATCCTTGGCCTGGGACCCATCTGGATGGGCAACAATGAGGCGGTGAAAACCAAAACGGCGCAGCTTCTGGAAGAGGGCGGCATCTTTGCTTTCGGGTTGTCGGAAAAAACCCACGGCGCCGATCTGTATTCGAGTGAAATGGCCTTGACGCCCCTGGGGGATGGCAAATACGTGGCCGACGGTGGCAAGTACTATATCGGCAACGCCAATGAAGCCGCCCTGGTGTCGACTTTCGGAAAGGACACGGAAACCGATGAGTATGTGTTCTTCGTGGCGGATCCCCGGCACCAAAACTACGATCTGGTAAAAAACGTGGTCAGTTCCCAGAACTATGTGGCCGAATACGCCCTGCAGGGATACCCCATCACCGAGGCGGACATTCTCACCAAGGGCCGGGACGCGTGGGATTCCTCCCTCAACACCATCAACGTGGGCAAATACAACCTGGGTTGGGCTTCCATCGGCATCTGCACGCATGCTTTTTACGAAGCCATCACCCACGCCACCAACCGGATACTGTACAAAAAGCGCGTCACCGAATTTCCGCACATTCGCCAGCTGTTCGTGGACGCCTACACGCGCCTTGCGGCCATGAAGCTGTTTGCCCTGAGGAACGCCGATTACATCCGGGCGGCGTCGGCCGAGGACCGGCGTTATCTTTTGTATACGCCCATGACCAAGATGAAGGTCACCACCCAGGGGGAGGAGGTGATCAACCTCCTGTGGGACGTTATCGCCGCCAAGGGGTTCGAAAAGGACATGTTTTTTGAGATGGCGGCGCAGGACATCCGGGCGCTTCCCAAGCTGGAAGGCACGGTGCACGTCAACATGGCCCTGATCATCAAATTCATGGCCAACTACTTTTTCAACCCGGGTGAGTTCCCGGAAATCGGCCGGCGCGGCGGCACCGAGGACGACACCTTCCTTTTCAATCAGGGGCCGACGCGCGGTTTGGGCAAGATCCAATTTCACGATTTCAACATCGCCTACAACAGCATCGATCTGCCCAACCTGGCGGTGTTCAAGGAGCAGATAGAACTCTTGAAGGAGTTTCTGATGACCGCGCCCCCGGGAAAGGAGCAGCAGGGCGACATCGATTTTCTGCTGATTTTAGGGGAACTTTTCACTCTCGTGGCCTATGGGCAGCTGATCATCGAGAACGCGAAGATTTACAAGGTGGAAGATGAATTCCTGGACCAGATCTTCGATTTCATGACCCGTGATTTTTCCAAGTTCGCTTTGCAGCTCTACTCCAAAACCAGCAGCACGGAGGCCCAGATGGCCATCTGCATGCGTATGCTCAAGAAACCCGTGCAGGACCCTGTGCGCTTCGGGCGCATTTGGGATACCTATGTGGCACCGCTCGCCGGCGCCTATGAAATGAACAAATAAACCCGTGGAAATTTATTTGTATGCCTTATGAAAACACCCACCTGTATCTAGCCGACAAGGTGAAGCGGAAGCTCGGCGGGAGGGCGCTCAACGCCGCCCTGGATGCGCATTTGGCATATTTCCAGCTGGGATCCATCTTCCCGGACACGCTGTTTTACAGTAAGGAGGAGGAGATCAACCGGGTGGCGTACAAGCTTCACGGGGACGACGGCCAGCCCACCAGCCGATTCGTTTTCGATGTGCTGGATGTTGCGCGCGATTCAAACAGCCAACGCGATTTCGCTTTCATTGCCGGATACCTGACGCACTGCGCCGCCGACATCACCTTTCACCCGCTGGTTTTCTACATGTCGGGCTACAAACCGAATGCCGGCAAGACGCGAAAGCAGAAGGCCTCCTATCTGCACTGGAAGTACGAGACCCTGATCGACAGCCGCCTGAACGATGTCTTCCGTTTCGAGAAATGCATCCAGCCGCGCCTGATTCACAACCTGATTGCACCGGAGGTCCTGGGGGTCGAGGCGGAAACGCTCGAGGCGGCCCTGAAGAAGCAAAAGCGCTATTTCAGCAAAATCGGAAGCCGGTTTTACTATCACGCTTTTCGCGTGATGGGGGCCCTGGGATGCGTGCCGCCGGAATCGGTGGCCGGCTTCTACCACAGCTTGAACACCGGTGACATTTCGCTGCCGGAGCGCATTCACTACCGCGACGTTCTGTCGGGGGAAAATTTGGAGACGTCTCTGGAGAGCCTAGTAGAAAGATGCGTGAACCTGGGGGTGCGCCTGGTGACGGCCGCCCATGAGTACCTTACGGGCGGCATCGACCGGGCGGCTTGTGAGGTCGTGATCGCCGGTGAAAGCCTGCACACGGGTAAGCTGGGAAAAACGATGCAGGATATTCGCTATGCTGCGCCGATCGACACCCATTAGACAGGATGCCTCCGGGAACGGGCAAGGTCGTGCAACATGGGGGGGAGGTCAGGCCGCTATACGGTGAGGCCGATGTCGAACACCCGGTGGCAGGCCGGGCAGATAAAGAGCCATTTGGTTTCATTCCCGTCTTTTTCGAACATGGAGTGAAAGCCGTCACGGTACCGGCACGCGGGACATTCCTTGAAATTTTTTTTCATTTCGATTTTCGTCACTTCATAATCCACGAGTATCCTCCGCCTGCGGTTCAGCGCTGCCGGCTGCCGGTCAGTTTGGGGTTGTTCCAGTGCCGCCGCCGGTCCCTGACACGCTTTTTTTCGAGGTTCTTTTCGACGGCCCTGGTGAGGTCGATACCGGTCTGATTGGCAATGCAGACGGCCACGAACAGAACGTCGGCCAGCTCATCCGCCAGATCCGGGTCCGCGTCTCTCTTTTTGAAGCTCTGGTCGCCGTACGTCCGGGTCATGATCCTGGACACCTCGCCCACCTCCTCCATGAGAATGCCCAGGTTGGTCAGCTCCGAAAAGTACCGCACGCCATAGGTTTTGACCCACTCGTCCACCTTCCGCTGGTATTCCTGAATGCTCATCTGCGACATGGTCGTTTTTCCTTGAACCCTATCATCGGAATCGGGGGGGTTGATCGTTCAGTTGCCGGGTCACCCTCAACGTTGCGGTCAATGCGATCGGCGCGAGGTTCGGGCCGGTTTCCGGCTAGTAGCGTCTGGTTTCCACAATTTCATCGATGGTGACACCCATTCCGGCCAGCTCCCGGAAGCAGTAGGCCCGTTGTTCGGCTTCCAGTTGTTCGGGGGAGAACAGGCCTTTTTCCGTTAACACGTCGTTGACCATCATTTTGGCGAAGACCGCGGCGCACTGGCCGGTTGAGTATGATTCGTGGCTGAGCTGGGAGGCTTCAAAGGCTTCCACCAGCCCCGGCGCGCACAGGTAGCTGTCGATGCAGACGTCCCGACCGTCCTTTTTCCCCTGGACGCGCACGAGAAAGGCGCCTTCCTCCATTTCCAGACCCTGGTCGATGATGGCTTTTATCTCCTCGGGGTACTTGGGCGCCGGCGGGGTCAGCTTGAGCACCAGGTCCATGGGCACGACCGGCACCCCCTTCACCTTCACGGGTTCCAGGCCGAGCAAACCCATCCTGTAAAGGTTTTCGGACAGGTCCACGGACGGGCCCCCGTATTTGAACTCGACATGCTTGACGCCCTTCAGCACCTTGTCCTTCAACAGGCCCATGGTGACGGGCTCGTCGTGCTCGTGGTCCACCATGCGGACGGGCCTGGGGACCCCCTTGAAAGTCATCATTTCCGGCCGGCTGAAAGGTTCGTCGGTGATAATGTCGCCGTTTTCGCACCGGAAGGTGACATAACCCATGTCGCCCAGGGCCACCTCCGGCGACCACCAGAACGGGGTGAAGCGGTTGGTCCAGACCCCGTCGTAGACATAGATGCCGATTTTGTCGCAGGCATCCATCCGGTCCACCGATTCCCGGGCCATGATATTGGCCATACCCGGCGTGGAGCCGGCGCCGACCAGGGCGGTCAGGCCCTTTTCCTTAAAGCGGTCGTTCCATTCGGTGAAGATCAGTTTGTAGCTTTCCACGAAGCCGATCTCCTCGATGATCGGGCCGGCCAGGTCCATGTAGGCGGCATTTACGGCCAGGGCGGCTTCCATGACGATCAGGTCGTACTCCAGGGGGAGTCCGTTGATAATGATGTCGCATCCCCGGGCCGCTTCGATCACGTTCTCCACCCGGCCGGCATCCAGCTCGAGGGCGGTGGCCTTCTCCAGTGTTTTGCCCAGTTCTTCGGCGGCTTTGCGGTCGTAGTCCGCGCAGATGATGGCGCCGACATTCTCATCGTCGTTCAGCCGCTTGGCGATGGTGCTCCCCTGAGCGCCCACGCCGGCAATGATCACTTTCTTCATTCGAACATCTCCTCTATAGCGCTGCAGGGATTTCCTGCAGCCTTTTGGCCGGCGGCAATAGCCCGGAGCTGCCTCCGCCGGGAATAAATTCGTCCACGACATTCGCGATATTAACTTAAGAAATATTGGAATTCGTTAATTATTAATCAATTTTAAACGAAAGTCAACATTGATGCGCGATTATTATAAAAATGGCGTATAGGAATATTCCACTGGATCCCCCTCCCTCTAAGGGAGGGGCAGGGGAGGGTGGAGAGAATTCCAGCCAAATCCCGATGTTATCCGTGCAGCGCCCGGCCCACGGCTTTGAAGGCCGCTTCCATGGTGACCTCGGCCAGGGTGGGGTGGGCGTGAATGGTTTCGGCCAGTTCCTGGACCGTGCGTCCGGTTGTGACCGCCAGGGTTCCCTCGGCGATCAGGTCGGTGGCATGGGCGCCGATGATGTGGACGCCCAGCACCCGCCCACTGGCTGTATCGGACACGATCTTGGCCTCTCCCGCCAGTTCGCCGATCACCTGGGCCTTGCCGACGGTTCTGAACAGGACGGTGTCGGCCCGATAATCGAGATTTCGCTCCCCGGCCTGCGCTTCGGTCAGCCCGACGTTGGCCACTTCAGGGGAAGTGAAGATGGCTCCGGGGACAGCCGTGTAGTCCATTTGACGGTCGCCGCCCGTGGCATTTTCGGCGGCAACGATGCCCTCGGTTGAGGCGACATGGGCCAGCATTACCTTGGCCGGCCCCAGGGCGTCACCGATGGCAAAAACGGTGTCGACCGACGTTTGCATGCGGTTGTCGGCGGTAATCCATCCTTTTTCATCCAGTTCCAAACCAAGGGTTTCAAGCCCGATACCTGCGGCGTTCGATTGGCGGCCGATGCACACCAGCACCTTTTCGACTTCGAGTTCAAGCGGTTGACGGTCTTTTTCCTTGAGGTCGGCGGCCCGGGGCGACGGCCCGATGGTGACCGCGGCCTTTTCGCCGCCGGTGTCCACGGCGGTAACCGTTTTGTCCAGGAAAAAGGTTATCTTCCTTTTTTTCATCTCCCGCTGCAGCACCTTGGAGCAGCCGGCATCCACCGACGGCAGCGGCAAAAGGCGGTCCAGGGCCTCCACGACGGTGACGCGTGTTCCCAGGTCCGCCAGGATGCAGGCAAATTCGCAGCCGATAACGCCGCCGCCCACGATGATCATGGATTCCGGCACTCGGTCCAGGTTGAGCACATCGGTGCTGGAGATGACCTTGACGCCGTCAAAGGGAAAAGCCGCGATTTCAAGCGGCTCCGAGCCGGTGGCAACTATCAGCTTCTCCCATGGTACGCTCCGGGTTTCGCCTTCCGCGGTCAGTGCCTCGAGGGTTCCATGTCCCTGGACAATGCCGCGGCCCTCGATGTGGGTGATGCCGTTGTGCTTGAGCAGGTTGCCGATGCCGCGGACCTGGTTGGCGACGATCTTTTTTTTACGGGCCTGCAGCGCGGCCATGTCGGCGACCGCCTGTCCCTCCAGACGGATGCCGAAGTCACTGCTGTTGCGAAACCGCTCGAGCATCCCGGAAGTGGTCTGCATGATTTTGGATGGAATGCAGCCACGGTTGAGGCAGGTTCCACCGAGGCTGTCCTTTTCGATCAGGGTGACCCGGGCGCCCCTTTGGGCGGCTCTCACCGCTGCGACATAGCCACCGGGTCCGCCGCCCAACACTGCGATTTCCGTACTCATATCGATTTCTCCTTTTGCAATGTCGAGGTTTAGATGTACCAAAGCCTCTTCCGGCGGGCAACTCTAATTTGATCTTGACAAAATATGGTGAAATAATCAGCATGCAAGTGATTGCCTTTTGAGAAAAAATGTAAAAATTTTTCTTGCGGGTGTGACGGGCCGAAGAGGGCGGGAGCATGCAAAAAGCGGCGGGGAAAGAGGAGAACGCAGGCAGGGCCGAAGCATATGTTTTAGCCATCGATCTCGGCGGCAGCGAGAGCATCATCACGACCAGGAGGTTAGCATGGTAGAGATCAGCAAAGAATTACTGGAAACCGTCAACAAACCGGGGCGGGTAGGTGTTCTGGGAACGGCAAACAGGGCCGGCCAGCCCAACGCCGCCTATTTCGGCAGTTTGAACCTGAGCGAGGACGGCACGGTGATGCTCGGCCTCGGCAAAAATCGCAGTCTGGCAAACCTGAAGGAGAATCCCCTGGCGGTTCTTTTCTGTGTGACCGAGAGCCCGGTGACTTTCGGTACTGCCGGCTGCCGGCTCTACCTGAAGGTCCGTGAGATTCAGGAGTCGGGGCCGCTGTACGACGCCGTGAGAGGGGCGATTGCCAAACACGCCGGCGAGGAAGCCGCGAAAACGATTGCGGCCGCCGTGGCCTTCGATATCACGGAGACGCGTGGTCTCGTCGACTTTCAAGGCTAATTTGCAGCACGGCCCCGCGGCACGAGCGGGACCGTGTTGCGGTTATAGCTCTTGTCATGCGTCTTTTCGGCGCTAACCCCGTTCGGAACATTGTTTTTCCGAACGCTGTAAAGCCGCACGGATTATTCCTGGGGTTGGGCTTGCTCATTGAGCTGGGTTTGAAGCTGCTGCTGGCTCTTGACCTGGTTCTGGAGCTGCTGCTGGGTTTGAAGCTGCTGCTGGCTCTTGACCTGGCTCTGCGGCTGCTGCTGGGCTTG
>JAJDNW010000109.1 GCA_022340465.1 Deltaproteobacteria bacterium
TTCAATGATTGAGCGTTAACCTCAACGATGAGGTTAGGTCATGCGCCTTATGCGCGCCATTGTGCTCATATTCGATTTGGCGGGCCGGGTCAAGATGCGCCGGCACTTGCGGCTCCCGAGTGCGGAGATTTTTTGGCAGGTCTCATAGTGTTTGGCAACATACCCTTCCAAAACGACGTTTGCCATGGGTCGTCTTTTGCTAAGTACTCACTTTGGCTAAATTTAGATACATTTTTTCGCTCATGAATAGCTCGATATAGGGTGGTTGCTTGGCTTTTTACCTTTGATACCTGATTATATCAAACCCCTCGTCTTCCGAAGGCGCTTGAAAATATTTTGTAATAGCATCAAACTCAGCATCTGAAGTAAAAGCGGAGCCTTCTGGCTTGTCTTTGCTCCTTTCTTTTAATTGCCTTTTACATATGGCATCACTCACATCGACAAAGTGAAGCAGGTGTGATGCGTTTGCGCGTTCATAAATGGAGCGGAACCAGTTGCGTTGGTCTTTTGTGTTTGCAGGGAAGTCAAGTACAACGGACACCCCATGAGAAAGCAATGATACCACATGGCCAGATAATATATTTTTCAGGCGCGCACTGTATCTAATGTATTCTTGAATATCTGTTATTTCTTCAGGATAGAGATAAGAGAGCCAATCATCCTCTTTTAACAGAATAGCATCATTGTCTTTTGCCAACGCAATAGCTAAAGTCGATTTCCCCGCAGCCATTTTCCCACAAAAGAAATGAAGTGTTGTTTCAGGAACCATTTTCATTGGAATCCTCCATAATACTGACGTGTTGTGATATAATCATTTTAAAAATGAGCAGACAAGCGATTTCACATATAAAACTGATTCAGGCATTCCGGAAGGAGGGCAAGCCGGAGATCGCCGCGCACGCCAGTCGGTTTTTCAAGTCCGGAAAAGGGGAGTGCGGCGAAGGGGACGAGTTTCTGGGCATTCGCGTGCCGGTGACGCGTACATATGCCGGAATCAGTTCGAAACGACTCTCGACATCTGCGAACTGCTGGTAAACGACGCCGAAGAGCTGATCCACAAGACCGCAGGTTGGATGCTGCGGGAAATCGGGAAGCGCGACATGGCAGCGGGGGAGCCTTTTTTGAAAAAACACGTCAGGCACATGCCCCGGAACATGCTGCGCTGCGCGATCGAGAAATTTCCGGAGAAAAAGCGTCGGGCCTACCTCGGGAGGTAGATTGTTACGTCCCCTATGTTCCCAATGCGGCAGCCGTTTCCGCCCCCGGGGATGGGGGCATGCGGTTTGTCATTTCGGCAGGCGCACGGACGCCGTATTGGTCAGGACAACGCCAGATATGACCAGGGCGGCCCCGGCGGCCAGGGAAATGGTGACGGCCTCACCGAGTATCAGATATCCCATGACGATGGCGCTCAGGGGCACGAAATTGATGAACAGGCCGGCCCTGGCCGGGCCGATGGCTTTGATGCCGTCATAATACCAGACAAAACCGAGCACGGTGCCGAAAATCCCCAGGTAAAAAATAGCCGCCCAGTCCGCCGGGCGGTAGCGGGCCATTTCAGCCAGCATGCCGGACTGCCAGGCCGGGATGAACAGCAGCAGGACGCCGGTGACGGCCGCACCGGTGACGGCCGCCAGGGGGGAGAAGGTGTCCATCGCTTTTTTCCCGATCAGAGAGTAGGCGACCCAGAAGCAGACACAGCAGAAGATGTACACATCCCCCATCCCGACACCGCCCGACAGCAAGGCGGTCGGGTTCCCGCCGGAAATGGCGATGACGGCGCCTGTAACGGAGATGAGGATGCCGATGACCTTCAATGGGGTCATTTTTTCCTTGAAAAGCAGAAAGGAGAATATGGCCAGGAAGATGGGGTTGTTGGCGATGATCAGCGACGCCCTTCCTGCGCTGATGAGCTGCAGCCCTTTGAAGAAAAACAGGTTGTAGGCGAACACACCCGTGGCGCCCAGCATAACGAGCGCCAGCGTTTTTTTCGCCTCTACGCGGCGCGGCAGGCCCTCCTCTTTGGCCAGCAGCAGCACCAGGAAAAAGGATGCCACGACGAATCGTAAAAAAGCGGCTGCATAGGGGTTCACGTGCCCGCTGACCACCCTGCCGGCAATGAAGGTCCCGCCCCAGAAAATGGCGGTCATCAGGAGTTTGATGTAGATGCTGATCATGGCGATGTTGTTGTTTAAGGTATTCGGTTTACGGTATACGGTGTGCGGTATGCGGGTCAGGGCGTAGCAGGCTGCCCCGCTGGTCATTCGCCTACCGCTCGAACACATATTTTTCGAGTATCGCCTCCAGTTGCTCGAAATAACCGAAATAGAAGTGGTCGGCGCCCTGAATTTCCTCGAAGCGGGCATCCGCGTTCCATTGCGGCAGCAAGCCGCGAATGACGCCGGGAGGGGCGATCTCATCGCGGCTCCCGCCGACAACCAGCTCGAGACGCGGCAGGCGCAACCCTTCTTCGAATTTAATAAAAGCCACCGGCGGCGAAACCATGATCATTCTGTCAATGGCCGCAGCCCTACCGTCGACGTGGGCATTGACCCAGGCACCGAACGAATAGCCGGCCAGGTCGATACGGTCGATGCCTTCCTGCCGGAGCCAGGCAACGGCCGTTAAAACATCTTCGCGTTCACCGACACCCTCACTGTAACGGCCTTCACTGGCCCCGACCCCCCTGAAGTTGAAGCGCAGGGTGGTGCGGTTTTTACGCTGGTACACACTGCCGATGGACTCGACGACCGGGTTGTACATGTCACCGCCGAACTGCGGGTGCGGGTGCGTGATGACGATGCCCCCCGGTCCCGTTCCCCGGCTGATCAACCCCTGGATGCGAAAACCTTCCGATTTAAATTCGACTTTTTTTTCCATGGCACGTTACTAATGTAAATATGGCTTTTATTGCAACCGGTTTTGCTATATCTTCCTTTTCTTTATTCGAAAATGTGGTCCGGACGCCATGAACGACAAAAGATTGCCACTTACCAATGTGTATTCCCGGCGTCTGCTGCCCGTGATCATCAGCTCGGGAGCGGTGGGTCTGAGCATCGGCCTCATCGTTCCGCTGACTTCGGTGGTCCTGGAGCAGCGCGGCATATCGGTAATCGCCAACGGACTCAACGCCACTGTATATTCCCTGGCAGTCCTGCTGATCGGCCCTTTTCTACCGGCCTGCATCCACCGGTTGGGTTCGCTGCGTACCATGGTTGCAGGAACCCTGCTGTCGGGAGTTTTCGTCTTCTGCCTGTGGCTCAACGATGCGCTGTGGTTCTGGTATCTCATGCGGTTTTTTCTGGGCATTGCCGGTGGGATGCACTGGGTGAGCAGTGAGGCCTGGATCAACGCGATGGCGCCCGGGCACAGCCGGGGGCGCATCGTCGGGGCCTACGCCACGGTGTGGACCATGGGCCTCGCCACCGGCCCGGTGCTTTTGCGGTTCATCGGTGTGGAAGGCGCACGGCCCTTCGTGATCGCCGCTTTGGTCATGGCCGGCGCAACCCTTCCCCTGCTGCTGGTTCCCAAGGTCGAAAACGGACATTTGCCCGCGGTGCGCCACGGCGTGCTGCAGATGATCTGGGTGGCCCCGGTGGCCACGACCGCGGGTTTCATCAGCGGCTTCCTGGAGACGGAAGTGCTGTCACTGCTCCCGATTTACGGCCTGCGCAGCGAGATCGAGACCGCCTATGCCCTGACGCTGGTTTCCGTATTTTCGGTGGGAAGCTTCGCCTGCCAGCCGTTCATCGGCTGGATTGCCGACCGGGCGCCCTTCAAAACCGTCGGTCTGGCGGTCTCCATCGTCTCGGTTGTCATCGTGCCGCTGGTGCACGTCAGCCTGGATCTGGTCCTGCTGTCGAGTGTGCTGCTTTTCATTTGGGGCGGAGCGGTGGGCGCTTTTTACACCTTGGGCATGCTCAACATCGGCCAGGTTTTCAAGGCGACCGACCTGACCGCCGCCAGTTCGATGTTCGTCATGGCGTACACTTTCGGCATGGTGGTGGGACCCATTTCAGGGAGTTCCTCCATGCAGGTGTTCGGCCCTGTCGGCCTGCTGGCGGTAATGGGTACGGCACCGCTGCTGTTTTTGCCGCTGCTGTTGCGTAGAAGCGGTGATGAAGCCGTAAAGTGAGGCCCATTCCGTAAACCAAATCCGCAATCCCGTATTTGGGCTAACGCGCTCCTTGGGTTTGCTGAGTTCACCCCAGCGTTGCAAAAGCCTGAGGGCTTCAGAGTCAAGGCGTCTGAGGGTGAAGTCGTAGTGTTTTACTTCGAACCCTCAGCAACGCGGAATCTGAAGTCCTCAGGCTTTCCCGCAGGGTAAACAACATGGTAAAATAGA
>JAJDNW010000110.1 GCA_022340465.1 Deltaproteobacteria bacterium
TTTAATATTTGAGCATTTGAATTTGGTATTTGTTTAGAATTTGGTGAATTAGAAATTAAGATTTTTTTACATCCGGCCTTGATGAATCCGAAACCAACATCTTTCGCAAGGTGGTGGTTTACTCGAGGGGATATATGCTTAGTCTGAAAAATATCGAAGTCATCTACAGCGATGTGATCCTGGTTCTTAAAGGCGTGTCCATAGAGGTCCCTGAGGGCAAAATAACCGCCCTGTTGGGTGCCAACGGAGCCGGCAAGACGACGACCCTCAAGGCCATCTCCGGCATTCTGAAGACCGAGGAGGGCAAGGTCACGGACGGATCCATCGAGTTAGCAGGCGAGCGCATCGACCGCCTGGATCCGGAAGAGATTGTCCGGCACGGGATCGTACAGGTCATGGAGGGACGCAAGCTCTTCGAGCACCTTTCCGTCGAGGAGAACCTCATGGTGGGAGCCTATTCGCGCAAGGACGCTTCCGAGGTTAAAAGTGATTTGCAGAAGGTGTACGACTATTTCCCCAAACTCCATGACATGAGCGCCCGTGTCAGCGGGTATCTTTCGGGTGGTGAACGCCAAATGCTGGTCCTGGGCCGCGCCATGATGGCGCGGCCCAAGATCATGCTCCTGGATGAACCCTCCATGGGGTTGAGTCCTCTGATGGTAAGGGAAATATTCAAGGTGATCAAGACCATCAACCGGCAGGAGGGGGTTTCCATTCTGCTGGTCGAGCAGAACACGCGCATCGCCCTGGAGCTTTCCGATTACGGCTATGTGATGGAAAACGGCCGGATCGTTTTGGACGGCCCCTCCACGAAGCTCCAAGAAAACGAGGACATCAAGGAATTCTACCTTGGCCTCAGTGACAAGGGCAAACGGAAAAGCTACCGGGACGTTAAGCATTATCGACGCCGCAAGCGCTGGCTGGCATGACCGATCCTGTGGGAGCGCAGCAATCCCAAAGGTTGCAATAACAACATGGCAGAAATCGGATAATACCCTGTAATAATATCACATTTCACAACAGCACCACAATTTCCGGATATCGCCATGCTGCTTGCCCTCGGGGACAACCATGGATGCCGACCCTGCTCGGCAAAGAACACGGGAACGACTTATGAGAATACTACTTTGCTACGATGAGACAAAAGAGGCTGCCAAAGCACTCGAAACCGCCATTGAACACGCCAAGGCCTTCAATGGAGAAGTACTGATTCTAACCTCTCTCGTTGGCAAGGGAAAAGAGAAGGTAGAAGAAGACCGGGAAGCCAAACAGAGGCTGGAAAAAGCCAGAGCGTATTTAAAAGAGGCCGGAATCCCATGTGAATCGCATTTGCTGGTGAGAGGGTTGGACTCGGGTGAGTCCATCGTCAATTTTTCAAAGGAGAATGGGGTTGGCGAGATCATCATCGGCGTGAAAAAGAAATCGAAGGTTGGAAAGCTGATGTTCGGCTCGACGGCCCAGCATGTCATTTTGCATGCGGAATGCACAGTGGTGGCGGTAAAGTAACTCCCGCGAAGAATTTTCTTTCGTCACGAAAAAAAATATGACCACAAATTTAGGAATTGCGATCCCTCAATTCGCACTCCCTTAATCCATATGTATTCTGTGCGGCGGAGATACACTGCCCGTGTTTACGTTACAGTGCATCTTCCACGGGAACGACAAACGCGTGCAAACTCTCCCCGAAGGGGAGAGAACTCCGGCACTCTCTCAAAGCCGCAAGCAATTCCGCCTTTTTCCCTTCGGGTACGACGGTGAAAACGACGAGTGATTTCCCGGGCCAGATCCGGTCTCCAAGCTTTAAGCCCTTTTCGCCGGCGCCGATTATTTCGTGGAGCTCCGAATAGGCGTGTACATCGTGCCGGGCAATCAGCTCCCTGATGGTTTCCGTCCGGTTTTCCGGGCATATGACCATTACCATTTTCATGGTACCCCTCCTATTTGTTATTGTTTCCCACCATACAGCAGGTAGTAAACCGTCGGTATGACCACCAGGGTAAAGGCCGTGGACACGACCATGCCGAAAATGATGGACCATGCCAGGCCGCTGAAAATGGGGTCCAGGGTGATGGGCCATGCCCCCAGGGTAGTGGTTCCGGCCGTCAGGAAGATGGGCCTGAAACGGACCGCACCCGACTCCACGATGGCCTCGACCAGGTTCTGGCCCCGCTTCACCTGGGTCTGGATAAAGTCGATCAGGATGATGGCGTTGCGCACCACGATGCCGGAAAGGGCGATCATGCCGATCATGGCGGTGGCGGTGAAAAACACCGGATCGGGATAGCCGCCCACCGGTTTGTTGACAACGACGTTCAACAGGGCAAACCCCGGCATGATGCCGATCATGGTCAGGGGAATCGAAAGCATGATGACGATGGGTATGAGGTACGATGCGGTCTCATACACCAAAAGCACGTAGATGCCCACCAGAGCCGCCGAGAAGGCCAATCCCAGATCCCGGAACACGTCCAGGGTTATCTTCCACTCCCCCTCCCCGCGCCAGTCGATCCGGACGCCGTTGGGGAGTTGATTGTCCTTGAAGTGCTTCTGCAGATCGAGGACGGCGTATGCCGGACCGCGCCCGGCCATTTCCGACGTTACATAAACCACGCGCTCCTGGTTTTTGTGATAAATGGTTTTTTCCTGGACATTTTCTTCAAAGGAGCCCAATTCACCCAGCTGCACGTCGTGCCCGGTCCGGCCCTTGACCACGATGTTCTCCAGGAGGCCCACATCCGAACGCGACTTTCTGGGAAGCCTCAGGATGATGGGCAGTTCGTTCTGTTCGGTATCCTTATGGATCACACCCGCCGGCATGCCGGCCAGTGAAATCCGCAACGTCTTGACGATGTCGTCCGTGGAAACGCCGTTGAGGCCCGCTTTTTCACGGTCGATTCTGAAAAAGAGCTTACGCTGGTCGGCCTCCACGGTGTCGTCGATGTCCACGACGCCTTCGACACCGGCCATGGCTTTCTTGACCACACCGGCCGCCCGGATAAGGTCATCGTAGGAGTTCCGCGCCGTGCCGTACACCTCGGCCACTACGGTAGACAGCACCGGCGGTCCCGGCGGGGCCTCGACCAGCTTGATGCTGGCCCCGGTTTCTCTTGCAACGGCATCGATGCTGTCGCGTATGCGCAGCACAATGGCATGGCTGGACATCTTCCGGTCGTCACGCGGCAGCAGGTTGACCCGGATGTCGGCCACATTCGCCCCCTCGCGCATGTAGTAGTGGCGAACCAAGCCGTTGAAGTCCATGGGCGATGCCGTGCCCACGGTGGACACGTAGTCCGTCACCTCGGGCATGGTGATCAGAATATTTTCCACCCGGCGCACGATGGCGTCGGTAGTCTCCAGGGTGGTGCCTTCGGGCGGGTCTATCATCACCTGAATCTCGTTCTTGTTGTCGAAAGGCAGCATCTTGAGCGGCACGTGGCCGGTGAGAGCCAGGCCCACGGACAACACGAACATCACCGCAATGGTAAAAAGCAGCAGTACGCTTTTCAGCCGCGAGTTGACGAAAGGCATGATCACCCGGCGGTACAGTTTGTAGTTGGTGGTCTGGGTGACGTCGTAGGGTTCCTCGCCATGGCCGGTGTCACTCTTGAGCAGCTTGCTGGAAACCCAGGGGGTAATGGCGAAGGAAACCACCATGGACATGAGCATGGCCAGGGGGACATTCAACGCCATGGGACGCATGTACGGCCCCATCATACCCGTGATGAAAAACATGGGCAGAAAGGAGACGATAATTGCCAGCGTCGCCAGGATGACCGGAGGCATCACCTCGTTGATGGCAATGGATATGGCTTCCAGTTTACGCTTTCCACCCATGGTGAGATGTCGATAGATATTCTCCACGCTGACGATGGGATCGTCCACCACCAGCCCCAGGGCCAGAATCAGGGCAAACAGCGTCACCCGGTTGATGGTGTACCCGAAAAGGTAGTTGCAGAGGAGCACCAGGGAATAGGTGATGGGTACGGCGATGGCCACGATGGTACCTGTACGCCACCCCATGTAGAACGTGATCAGCGCAATGACCGTGATGATGGCCTCGGCCAGGCTTTTCACCAGGCCGTTGACCTTGTCGTTGGCGGTTTCACCGTAGTTGCGCGTGATGCGGTAGCTGACGTTGTCCGGCAGGGTGGAGGCCGCCAGTTCCTGCATCCTTTTTTCCACTTCCTGCGCCACCCACACGGCATTGCTGCCCTTTTTCTTGGCCACGGCAATGGTAACCGCCGGGTAGGTCTCCTTGCCCTCAATGGCCGCGCCTTCCTTTTTACCGGCCGGGCCGAATCCGAGCCGGCTGTAGGACTTGACCTCTTCGGGTCCGTCCTGAACGCTGGCCACATCCCGCAGATAGACCGGCCGGCCCTGGTACAGCGTCACCAGGAGGTTTTCCACTTCGGTCGTGTCTTTTATATAGGGGCCGGCCTCGACCCTGACGACATGGTTGCCCTGTTCGAATTGGCCGCTGCCCATCTGGGCATTGGAAATCTGAATGGCCCCCGCCACCTCCATGGCGGACAGGCCGTAGGCGGAAAGGCGTTCAGGATCCAGGTAGACATAGGCCACCCGCTTTCTGCCTCCGTGAATGCTGATTCTGGCGCTGTTGGGGATATGCTGAAGTTTGCCCACCACCTCCTCGGCCACACGGTAGAGCTGATGATCGTCGACCCCCTCTCCATAGAGCGTCACATTGACAATGGGGACATCGTCTATCTCCACCGGTTTGATGATCCAGCCGGTCACCCCCGGCGTAACCTTGTCCAGGTTCTGGTAGACCTTGTTATAAAGCTTCACCAGGCTGTTCTCGCGGTCCTGCCCCACGTGGAAGCGGACGGTGACCACGGCCATCTCGGGGCGGGATATGGAATATACATATTCAACGCCGTCGATCTGGTAGAGCAGGCGCTCCAGTCTGGAGGAAACCATTTTCTCCACTTCCTCGGCGCTGCCCCCCGGGTACATTACCATGACGTCTGCCAACGGAACGACGATCTGGGGCTCCTCTTCCCTGGGTGTCAGGTAAAGGGCTGCAGCACCGGCCAGCAGGCTGATGATAATCAGCAGGATGGCCAGATTTCCCCTGAGAAAGGCTTCAATGATGCGAGATAAAAATGAAGGCTTGTTTTCCATTAATCAACCCTCTTTCAACGGCGAAACCAGAATGACCTCACCCGCGGACAGCCCGGAAAGGATTTCCACCTTGCTTCCGTATGAGCGGCCGGCTTTGACCATGCGCCGCATGACACGATCGTTCCGGACCACGTGGACCATTTCGAGCTGGCCCACCATGGTGACGGCCTCTTTCGGAACCAGGACGGCCGTGTGGGGGTCTTCGCGCACCCACACCCGGCCGAAGGTTCCGGGCAGAATGTCGCGTTCCTTGTTGTTAAGCTGAACCTTAACCTTCTGCGTCCGGCTGGATGGATCGATCTCGCCGACGATTTCGGTGACCTTGCCCTTAAAGGGACGTCGGGGCCGATCCAGGGTGACCTCCACGGTCTGGTTCAGAGACAGCTTTTCGATCAGGCGGACGGGGACGGGAACCTCCAGACGCATATTGCCTTCGTCATACACGCTCGTCAGCACCTGCCCCGGATTGGCCAGATCACCGGCTTCGATCATGCGTTCGGTAACCACACCGTCGATGGGAGATTTGATTTCGGTGTAGGTCAGCATGACCTTGATCTCCGCCACCTGAGATTTGGCGGAATTGTAGCGGTGCTCGGCGGCGGTCAGGGACTGCTCGGTAGCGGCGTTTTTCTGATAAAGATTTAGGGTGCGTTCGTATTCGGTTTTGGACTGCTTTAAGTTGATCCTGGCCGCAGTCAATTTTTCCTTGATTTCCCGGTCGTCCAGCTCAATCAGGACTTGTCCCTTTTTAACCCGGGTGCCGGAAGAAGCCGTTACCTTGTTGACATAGGCGCTGATTCTGGCACTCAGCCGCACCTTCTCCCCGGATGTCACGGTGCCGAAGACATCTATTTTGGGAGCGACGCTTTTCATCTCGATGGTATACGTCTCGGCCCCGTCCGGAAGTGGCTTGCCGGGAGACACGGCCAGCTTGCCGGCCTGTACCTTGGTGTGAAAAGTCCCGCCGGTCCATGCGATCATCAACACCAGGGCGGCCACGGCAACCGCCCACTTTATGATTTTCAACATCACACCGCCTATGGATGACTGTTTTTCCGTCATTGTTCCCCCTAACTGTCGGATAAAAGGCCCATCAGAAATAGATTGTTCACCACGAAAGTACGAAAGAGTGAAACACGCAAACAACCAATATCTCTTTCGTGTTTTTCATATGTCATGTTTTCGTGATGAGGTTATTTATAATTAATCAGATTGCGCCCCTGCCCAAAGACACATTGGCAAAGCGTCAGAAGGTCAGGGTGCATATTTCACAATCGCGTTGCCCCGCGCACGCTCCAGGTTGGACAATGCGCTGAGGTAGTCGTAATAGGCGGCAACGTCACGGGTTTTCTGGGTGGTGAGCCCCACCTGGGCCGTCAACAGAACGGTGATGTCCGCCACGCCGCCCTTGTATCGTTCACTGGTGATGCGGAAGGACTCTTCGGCACTTTCGACGCTTTTCCGGGTGACCTGCAGCCGCTGCCAGGCCTCGTTGGCTTTCAGATGCGCCTGGTAGAGGTCCAGGCGCAGGTTGTTGTAGACCTTCTTTTCGTCGTACTTGGCCGCCTGCCACTCGGCCTTGGTGGACTCGGTCTTGTTGGAACCCTGAAAACCGGAAAAAAACTCCCACTCGGCCATGAGGCCCAGCATATAGCTGCCTTCGAATGTATCCAGGTCGCCGGTGTCCACATCGTATGAGCCGTAAGCGTCCAGGGTCGGGTAGTTCTCATGACGGCTTTTTTTGTAATCCCGTTCCTTCACGACGCTCATTTTGCGAACCACGGACAGCTCGGGTCGATTCATGATGTCCTCGTAGTCCAGCTGGCCGGGCATCTCCGATATCTCCCCATGCGCCAGAGCGGGCAGCCCCTCGGGGGGCACCATGTCGGAGCCGATGGCGGTGTTCAGGGAAGCGATGGCCAGTTGAACGCCGTTGTTGCTCCGAATCAGGTCTTCCCGTGCCTGGGCCAGCTTGACCTCGAGGTTGAGCACGTCGGTCTTGACGGCCGAACCGGCTTTGAACCTCTCACGGGCCACCCGCAGGTTTTCCTCCAGGCTGACGACGGACTCCGCCTGCACCTTGACAAAGGCCTGGGCCTGCAGGACACCATAGTACCCTTTGGTCACCTGATGAATCAATTCATTGCGTACCGCGCTAAGCTGCAACTCGTGCACCTCCCTGCCGATCTCGGCCATCTCGATGCCGATGACGTTGACACCGCCGTTGTAGAGCCGATACTTCAACCCTACGGACAGGCGCATGTTGTCCGTGGGGTCCGGTTCGTTGGGATCGAAGGTGGGGCTCATCATGTCGAGGTCGCGCTGGTTTAGGGTCATCATGAACGCCTGGGGGGGGTTGTCCGTATAGGCATAGGAACCGGCCAGATAGAGCCGCGGGTAATAGGCCGACTTGGCCTGTTCGATCGCAAACCGGGCGGCATTGATTCTTTCCACTCCGGCCTGAATATCGGGATTGTTCTTCAGGGCTGCCGTCACACATTCCTCCAGACTGGCGGCCTGCAGCGTTTCCATTGTGCCGGCAAGCAGCACAACAGCCGACAACAGCCCCCGCGCCCAAAAAGAGAAAGCCCAACGCCTCATCCGTGGTATCATAACATCTCTCCCATCGATTTGTTCAACCTAAATTGAGCGTTCAAATTTTAGGTTAAATTAAAAAAAGGATTGCCCGGTCATTTTAATACAAATACATCTTTTGTCAACGACCGGGCAACCTCCTGGTACGGATGCAACCACCGCTTTAAAGCCCGGGCTTAGCCCCAGTGGGGTTACCCCTTTTTCTATTTAAATGCTTCTCCGGACTTCATGCCGAAAAGCTTGACGACTTTAGCGGCGGGACAGAACCCTGTAAACGCCGATTGCAGCAGGTTGGCGCCCACGAAGGCGGTGAACCAAAGCCAGTAGGGACTGTGCACCTGCGACAGCAGCAGGCTTACTAGAACCATGAAGCCACCGAAAGCAAATATGGCACGATCTATGTTCATAAGGACCTCCTTTATAATATCGGTATCTTTTTTTTCATTTCCACGGCCGAAAATCGAACCGATCATCTCTACGAGGAGGTTAGCAACAACGATGCCAATATTCGCTTCTGCCTGACAATAAGGATCCCGACACGCGCGCTTTAATATAACTGACTAATATATATAAATAATTTCAACCAAATCTCGTCTCGCGGCTCCCCGTGCTAAACGGTTGAACAACGCTTTTGACGAAAATTATGTCTCACCCTATAGCCGATACATGTCTCATTTCACCTGAATCACTCAGTTCAAATCTCTTTCAACCTCAACATTGCAGCGTTGAGGTAAACCTGGAGATCGAGAAACCAGCCGGCACACGATCAGACCACCTCGTACACCGGGCCGACCGTGCCCATATTTTTCAGCTTCACCCCCTCGATCTCCTTCAGCGCAACCGTTTCCCCGACCCTGCGGGCCGTCTCCCTGCCGACCAGCACGCGCCCCCCCTGGGCATAGTTGGAAAGCCTGGCGGCCAGAACCGTCACCGGCCCCGAAGCGGTAAATGTCCAGCGATCCCATTCCCCACCCCTCAACTTGGTCGATCCCAGGTACACCTCTCCGGAACTGATGCCGATGTTGACCGTTATGGGCAGAAAGCCCTTGTTGCTGCTTTCTCCGTTGTGGCTTGGGCAGCAGTTACGGATATCCAGGGCCGCCCTGACGGCATTTTCGGCATGGTCCCGGGTTCCGGTACCCAGAAAGATGACCATCATACCATCACCTGCGGTTTCGTTGATATCCCCGCCGCGCTTCTTGATCAAGTCGAAAAAAATGGAAAAATAGTGTTCTATGGTGCGATTGATGGTCTCGTAGGGATATTTTTCGGTCAACACGGCAAAGCCCTCGATATCGAGGAACAGTACCGAGGCATCCTGGATATATTTATTCAACAGCTCCTTTTCGGGATTTTCCTCGATCATCCGTTTGGCTGTTTCCGGCACGAAGTTGGCCATCACGCTTTTGATTTTGTTCAAGCGCTCCTTTTCCCGCGACACCTGGCTGTGCTTGGCGTCGAGGTCCGAAATGGTTTCCTCCCCCTTCTGGACAAAATACCTGAGCAGCACAAAGGTGATGGAGGTCACGCCGCCGATGTTGAACACAAAAGAGACCGCCGAAACCGTTTCCGGAATGTGTTGCTCCGGTAAAGGGAAAAAAATGTCGAAAAAAAGTTCTATCAGGGTCAGCGCCAGATAGACGATAAACCACGGCCACGCCCGAGCGGGGCCTGAAAACATCAGGGCACCGATAGGGGCCAGTACCGACCAGATCATCACCGCGCCGGATGGGCCGAAGCCGCCCAGACTCCACTGGACCAGAAAGGGAATCAGCAGAATCAGGCCAAGCTGGATGCAACGGAAAATGTCATAACGCTTCGAACCGAATAAAAAGAGCAGCGTAAGGATGGAGAGGCCGCCGTAAGCATAGGGAATGAGCGCGGTCGTTTTCAAACCGAGCAATAGATATGTCGTCCCCCAGAAAAAGCTCAGCAGGGCATAGAGAGATACCAGCAGCATCATGGCTGTTTTGCGAATAACCTGTCCGCGGGTATCGTCGGGTAAGCATCCTGCCTTCACGAAAATGGTTACGAAAGAATCCAACATGATCGGTGACCGAAGCTTCCCTGAAATCCGATGCGCTTCTTTTAAGAGCGTCCCGGAACTAAAATTTAGGTGTTAAGCGCGATGAACACAAGTGCTTCCATAATAATGAGGTTCGAAAAATTTTACAACCGTTCACGACAAGAGACTTGAATTTTTGCAGCAACTGGGTGAGAATGAATACTGGCATCTTCACGGCCCCTCACCTACCCAAAGCCAAGGCACGGGGCCACCTTGGCAATACCCGAACGGAGTTGAACGACTATGACACGTCCTCGCATAACCTGGCACCTTCTGGCCGTTTTTATGATGTTGTCCCTGTACCCGCTGAGCGCCTCAGGCATCGAATGGAAAGGCCAGGACTGGAACGTTAATCTGAACGGCGCTTTCAGGGTGAGTTACAACAGCGACGACATCGGCACGGAAGGAAGGGCCAACTCGACACCCGATAAAACGTCCAACAACTACCTGTCCGGCAACGTATCCCACATTCAGCTGACCGGCAGGCGGACGCTCAGTATGGGTTTCGAGGGGATCTTCAAAACGGAGTGGGGCCTCGACCCCACCGACACCGGTGACGGAAACTCCTTCAGGGACCTGGAGCAGTACCTGGGCCTGGACAGTCGCTTCGGCACGCTGCGGGCCGGAACCATTGTAACCCCTTACATGCAGACCGGCATCACGATGGACCCGTTCCAGCGCGACGCTTTAGCGGCACGATTTTTCCCGGAAATCCAGTCTGGCCTGCACAGCCAAACCGGCAAGGGCAGGGGCCGCTCGACCAACACCATCCGCTTCGACTCTCCCGTCTCGTCCCGGGGGATAGCGGCCCAGATCTTTTACGGGCTGGATGAAACGCCGGACAACGACAACAGTTTCGGCACCGGACTGTCCTACAATTCCCGCTACCTGTCCCTGTTCGCCCAATGGTATGACAACGGTGAACCCGGCAAGGACGAGGCCTACAAAATCGGTGGTGAAATCAAGGCAGGGGACGTTTCCCTTTTCGGACAGTATGAATTCGACGAGGGGTTGGTTTCCCTGGCGGACAATCTGTCGCCGCTTGACACGTCCGAAGAGGATATTACCGCGGAAGACAATGACACCCACGGCGCGGACACCTGGCATGCAGGCCTCAAATACGCCAACGACAAGGTTGTTCTGATCACACAGTACGGACAACGGCAGGATTCAAAAAACGGGCTTAACCAGGAAGACGGCCTCACCGGATGGCTGGTGGGTCTCGGCATCTACGTGGATAAATACGTCTATCTCTACACCGGGTACGCACGGAAGGATTACAACGACACCAGCGATGACGACAGCCGGTTTACCGTCGGGGCGGCCCTGCGCTTTTAACGCCTGCAAAATGATGCCGATTTACCCAGCGCTGCACCTATGGGGTTTATTCCACCCGTCGTGACGCCAGGGCCTCAAGCGCGTCTTCGGCCGCCTCCCGCAATTCATTGTTCTCGGTTGCCCGCGCCACTGATGCCAGGAATGAAGAGGCCTCCTGATTGCCGCACAGGCCGATGACATACAGGGCGTCGCCCTTCACCTGATCGTCCAGCTCCTCGAAACGTTCCACGAGGGGGGCCGCCGCCTGTCCGGCCACGGACATGTTTCTTTCGGCCACCTCCTCCATCGCCGCCATGGCCCCCAGGCGCACGGAAAACTCTGCATGCGTGAGAAGATCGACAAAAGCCGGAAAAACGGTCTTTGCGGTCAGCATCATTTCCGAAAGGCCATAGGCGTTTCCATCCTGAATCATCCCCTTCAGTGAAGCAACACCCAGTTCGGCAGGATTCCTGTCGACGATGATCTCCACAAGCTCCGCAAGGTCGACGGTCGCCGTCCAGCGGAACCGGTCGTCCAGTATCAGGGTCGGCAGAGACTTGACCCTGTCCGCTCCGGCCGTTTCCGGAAAGGCGGGCCCGTCGACGACGGTGAGTTTCAGGCGCTCGTTCGCCAGGCAGAGCGGATAGATCTGCCGAAACATCTGAGGGCAGTGCGGGCACATGGAGGATACATAAAGGGTCATGGATGCCGGAGCGGCAACCGATGCCAGCCGGTCCCCGACAACCTCGGGGACCTTTGCCGACGGCGTCCCCACAGCGGCCAGAAGCTCGACAAAGGGTTTGAATTCGGTGCCTTCGGGCACGCCGCCGTACCCAATCGAGTCGGTGAGTTCGATTAGCGGCAGCGGCCGCTGGTCGTCCCATTCGCGGCGCACACCAATTTTGGGAGCCAACGACGTCAACGCATCACAGAAAGCCGCCATGGCCCTTCCCATTGCATGGCCGTTCTCAACGAGGCGGATGGTGATCTCCTTTTCCAGCGTTGCGTTCAGGCTGCCGATCTGTTTTTTCTCGGATGGGGTCATGAAACTTCGAGTCCTTTCTAAATTAACAAAATCCTTCAAACAATCATCCCACCGGATGAATCAAAAACCATCGTGTCTTTCCTGTTTTTATTCTTGTGCCATTTCGTGATAACATACACGCGCTACGCTGTTCATATCATATGTAACATCAATTTTCATTATGAACCACGCGCAGTGCTATACCTTGCTGGAAATTCAGCCGGGCGCCGGATAGAACAGCCCGTTCGCCGCAGTCTTGCCGACCGTGAAATTTCGGGGTACAACATAGACCTTTATCTTAAACCGTCGCCCCTGAACGAAAAGGACAAACATTGCACCTTAGACTTTTAACAATACATTTTCTTACCCGATCACTGGGATATGTGGAAATGACCGTTCGTCGAATGGTATGTTGTTATTAAATCCACGGAATGAAATTTATTATGGACCTGAAAAGAATAGACGCCTACCAGTGGGAGCTGCCCCGGTCGGGCAGCATGCGGGTACCCGGCAGGGTGTTCGCCGACGAGGCCATGGTCAGGGGGCAACGGCGGAACGAACCGCTGATACAGGTGGCTAACGTCGCCCGACTCCCGGGTATTGTCAGGGCATCCATGGCCATGCCGGACATGCATTGGGGATATGGTTTTCCCATCGGCGGTGTTGCCGCCTTTGACTGGCATAGCGGCGTCATCTCACCCGGCGGTGTGGGATACGACATCAACTGCGGCGTGCGTCTGGCCACCACGGCGCTCTTTGAAGAAGACGTGCGTTCGCGGATCGAAGAACTGGTCAACGCACTCTACAGGCATATTCCCTCCGGCGTCGGTTCCACCGGATCGGTGGATCTGACCTTCAACGAAGAAAAAAAGGTGCTCAGGGAGGGAGCCGCCTGGGCTGTCAGGCAGGGGTTCGGCATCGAGGACGACCTGGAGCACACCGAAGACCGCGGGTGCATGCCCGAAGCCGACCCCGGCGTGGTCAGCCAGCGCGCGCTGGAGCGCGGCAAAAAGCAGTTGGGAACCCTGGGCTCCGGAAACCACTTCGTCGAAGTCGGTGTGGTACAGGAAATATTCGACCCTGAAACCGCCGGTGTTTTCGGCCTGACCTACGGCCAGGTGACCCTGATGCTGCATACCGGTTCCAGGGGGTTCGGCTACCAGGTGTGTGACGATTTCCTCGCCCATATGGTGAAACATGCCGGCAAGCTCGATTTTGAGCTGCCCGACCGCCAGCTGGCCTGCGCCATGATCGAATCCGCGCCGGGAAGACGCTACTACCGGGCCATGTCCTGCGCAGCGAATTACGCCTGGGCCAACCGCCAGATTCTGCTCCAGCGCTGCCGCGACGTATTCATGCAGGTCATGGGCGTCGGCCCGCGGAGCCTTGCGATGCACCTGCTTTACGACGTGTGCCACAACATCGCCAAAAAGGAGCCCCACGATGTCGAAGGAGAAAAGAGGATCCTCTGCGTACACCGCAAAGGGGCCACGCGGGCGTTTCCGCCCGGCCACGAAGCCCTGATCGGACCCTACCGCCAAACCGGGCAACCCATTTTGATACCCGGAGACATGGGCACCGCCTCCTACGTTCTGGCGGGAACCGCCAAAGCCATGCAGGAAACCTTCGGCTCCACCTGCCACGGCGCCGGAAGGCTGCTCAGCCGCAAGGCAGCCAAAAAACAGAGCCGCGGCAGATCGATTCAGCGGGAATTGGAAGACCGCGGAATTCTGGTGCGCTGGACGGGTAAAAGCACTCTGGCCGAAGAGATGCCCGACGCTTACAAGGACATCTCACAGGTGGTCAATGTGGTGCACGGCGCCGGCATATCCCGCAAGGTGGCCCGGATCAGGCCAATCGCCGTCATTAAGGGATAAAAACTTGCCTGAAATTTGATGATAATTTGGTAAACTGGAATTTGAAAATCATCCATTTTATCATCAAATTTCACCCTGTGGGCAAGCCAGGAATAATTTTTAAATTCCTGTCACTACCCGCCCATGACGATCGAACATCAATAGATGGTTTTCTTTGTGACCTTTGTGCCTTTGTGGTTGGTTTGGCGCTCTTGCCGTTAAACAAGTAGCCACATAGCCACAATAGCGATGGCGATGCGGTAATAGCCGAACAGCGTAAGGCCGTACCGGTTGAGGTAGCCCACCATCCACCTGACCGAAAGAACTGCGGATGCAAAGGCAGACAAGAGACCCAGCGTCATGGATGAAAGATGGAAGACGTGTACCATTTCAGGACCATGTTTCAACACATCGTAAAAGGAAGCGGCACTTAGGGTCACGGCCCCTAACAGAAAGCTGAATTCCACGGCGCCCGCCATGGAAAGCCCCATGAAAAGCCCCCCCAGGATGGTGGCCAGGCTCCGGCTCACGCCCGGCCACATGGCAAAACATTGGGCCACGCCGATAAAAAGGGCCATGCGCCAGCTGATCTCCTCCAGGGATTTCCCCTGATGCAGGTCCCGGGACCTTTGCCGGAAAATATACGTGAAAACAAGAATGACAATTCCGCCGACCACCCAGCCGACGATAACGGGGTAGGTGCCGAACAGACGGCCTTTAATTTGATCCTCCAGGGCAAGGCCGATGACCACGGCCGGCAGAAAGGCCAAAATCAGGTTCGCCATGAGCTTCCTGCCGGCGGCATCCCCCTGAAAAATACCCCGGTACAGCAGCATGAAGCGCTTCAGGCAAATCACCAGGATGGCCAGGATGGCACCGAACTGAATGACGACGATGTAGGCATTGATGGCTGATTGCACCTGACCGTCCCCCCCCATCCCCATCATCTCCTTGGCAACCAGCAGGTGCCCGGTGGAACTGACGGGCAGATATTCGGTCAGGCCTTCGACCACCCCGAGCACAACCGCACGGCCGATTGAAAGTTCGTTCCCCGATGTGGCGGCGTTGCCGGCCGCCCATCCCGGCCCGGCCGACACGAGTATGGTCAGCAGCGTCAGGGTGAGAATTTTTCGGATATGGCCCGTCATATGCATCGTATCGGCTTTCATAAATTTTCATACCCCGTTGAAGGATTTGAGCGCATCGAGCGCCGGTGGTCTGTCAATATCGATGCATGAGAAATATTGATAAGCAAGGACAATGTCAAGCAAACGACCGGGGGTCGGCATCTTTTACCCTGGGCATACGCTTTGGTAATTGACAGGGAATAGGCTTGAGGCTACATTTGTCGGGCCTCGTTGTATTAATCGTGGCTGTTGGAAACCCCACGCTGAGAGGTATTCACCATTCAATGCGAGCGATTGTTTCTCTTGAAAGGAGCGTCATGTGATCAATTCGGAAATGTTCAGGGAATACGATATCAGAGGAATCGCCGGCAAGGACATGGACCCCGACGACGTGGCGGTCATCGGCAGGGCCATCGGCACCTATCTCCTGCGGCAGGGCAACGACAGCATCACCGTGGGGCAGGACTGCCGTACCACCTCCCCGCTCTATGCGGAGAAATTGATCCAGGGGCTGACCCAAGCCGGCTGCGATGTCGTCGATATCGGCATCTGCCCGACCCCGGTGGCTTATTATTCCATTCGCCGACTCCAAAAAAAGGGCAACGTCATGGTGACAGCCAGCCACAACCCCCCCGCCTACAACGGCTTCAAGATATGCAGCGGTTTCGATTCCGTGTACGGTGAACAGATCCAGCAGATTCTCAAATTCATCACTGAAAACGATTTCGAAAGCGGCAGGGGCAGCGTGGAGGCAATCGACGTGATACCCGACTACAAGGCCCACTTGCTGGAAAACATCACCATAGACCGGCCCCTGAACGTCGGCATCGATGCCGGCAACGGTACCGCCGGGATTACCGCGGTGCCCATCATCAAAAATCTCGGGTGCAACCTGTTCGATCTTTACTGCGACATGGATGGCACCTTTCCCAACCACGAAGCCGATCCCACGGTCCTGAAAAACATGTCCGATCTGGTCGCCCTGGTAAAAGAGAAAAACCTGGACGTGGGCTTCGGATACGACGGGGACGGCGATCGGATCGGCGTGGTGGACGAGCAGGGGAACCTGGTGTTCGGCGACAAGCTGATGATCATCTTTGCCAGGGAAATCCTGTCCCGCAAACCCGGATCCACCTTCATATCCGAAGTCAAGTGCTCCAAAATCATGTACGACGACATCGAAAAGCACGGTGGGCGGGCCATCATGTGGAAAACCGGCCACTCCCTTATCAAGCAGAAGATGAAAGAGGAAAAAGCGGAGCTGGCCGGTGAGATGAGCGGCCACATCTTTTTTGCCGACCGCTATTTCGGCTTTGACGATGCGGTTTATGCTTCCTGCCGACTGCTTGAAATTCTTTCCGCCACCGGCAAGAAACTGTCGGAACTGCTGGCGGACGTCCCTGAGACCTATACGACACCGGAAATTCGCGTGGAATGCCCGGACCACATCAAGTTCAACGTGGTCAGGAAGGTAACCGCCTACTTCAGGGAACGCTACGATGTAATCGACATCGATGGTGTGAGGGTGCTTTTCCCCGATGGATGGGGATTGGTGCGGGCCTCCAATACACAACCGGCCCTGGTCCTGCGATTCGAAGCCATGTCCGCCGAGCGGCTGGACGAAATCAAAGAACTGGTGGAAGGTGTTCTGCGGCGTTTGTCCGATACTCAATAAGGCTCACACACCAACATCGGTAATTATTTTACCCCCGAGTGGGGTTAATTCTATGGCTGTTTCAAACCGCTTCGACAAAAAAATATTCGCTACCCTGTTTTTCTCCATCTTTGCAGCGGTCACCGGTGTGGGCATCGTGGTTCCCTTATTGCCCGTATATGCCCACGACCTGGGGGCCAGCGGGTTGTACATCGGACTGATCTTCGGGTCTTTTTCCCTGTCACGCACCGCATTGTTGCCCTATTTCGGCCGCTTGTCCGACAAAAGCGGCCGGAAGCACCTGATTGTCGGCGGGATGGCGGGGTACACGCTCATTTCCATCGCCTTCATCTTTGCGGGCAGCGTCGAAAGCCTCGTGGCCATCCGCTTCGCCCAGGGAATCGCCTCCTCGATGATGATGCCGGTCATCCAGGCCTATGTCGGCGACATCACCCCCAAAGGCAGGGAAGGATTCACCATGGGGGCGTTCAACATGTCCCTGTTTATAGGATTGAGCCTGGGACCGCTCATCGGGGGAGGCATCAAAGACAGTTTGGGCCTCGAGGCCTCCTTTGTCTGCATGGGCGCTTTCAGCCTGGTGGGCTTTTTTCTGTGCCTCCTCCTATTGCCCCCCGTCCATCTGGAGAAGACATCTCATCGAGATGGCCCCCCCGCGGAGTGGCGCCTGATCCTCAGGGACCGGGAAGTGCTGGGGCTTTTTTTCTTCAGGGTAAGCTATACGGCCGGCATCGGCGTCATCTGGGGATTTCTACCGGTTCTGGCGGACATCGAGCTCGGTCTGTCCAGCACGACCATCGGGTTGTTGGTGATGATGGGAGTTTTCATCAGTGGCAGCATCAACATGCCCATGGGCTACCTGGCCGACCGCTTCAACCGGAAGATGATGATCATCGTTGGCGGCCTGCTGGTGGCAGCCGCCATGATCTGCTTCGCCCGTGCCGACACCATTCATGACATGATCGGTGCCAGTGTGCTTTTCGGGCTCGGTGGAGGCATTTCCATGCCGGCCCATATGGCCATTGCGGTATTCAAGGGTGGCAAAAGCGATGCCATGGGCTCCCTGATGGGCCTCATGACCATGGCGCACAGCCTGGGGATGCTGGCCGGATCGACCATTGCGGGTCTTATGATGGACCTCTTTCAGCTCCGGGACGCTTTCTGGTTCGGCTCGTGCACGGCCCTTGCGGGGACCGTTCTTTTCTTTTTCCTGTGCCGGAACGTCAAGAAAATAAACCCCAACGTTGCAACGATGGGGTAAAACTGCCTGAAAATGGCGCCGGGTAGCGCGTTGACATTTTCATTAATTTTTGATTTATTCCCAGCGTTGTAAGAACCTGCCTGGTTATAACTTTCACTGCGGAGGCTGCCCCCATGATTCGACGGGAGCATATCAGATTCGACCGCATGGAGTTCGCCGGGTCCCTCGGCGACCTGGGTACCCTGCTGCCTCTGGCTGTCGGGATGATCATGATCAACGGTCTGAACCCCCAGGGCCTCTTTCTGGCCGCCGGCCTTTTCTATATCCTGGGTGGCGTTTACTACCGTATTCCCGTCCCGGTGCAGCCCATGAAAGTCATCGGCGCCTACGCCGTCGCCACCGGGCTCTCCGCCCAGCAGATATCGGCATCCGGCGCCTGGATGGCCCTGATTTTACTGATCGTCGGCCTTACAGGCCTGATCGACCTCATCGGCCGGTATACCCCCAAATCGGTCATCCGGGGCGTCCAGCTTTCCACCGGCGGCCTCCTGATGGCCCAGGGCATAAAGCTCATGTGGGGAACCGCTTCGTTTCAGGCCCTGCGGTCCGTAGCCGAACCCTATCTCAAGATCCAGAGCCTGGGACCCGTGCCCATAGGCATTCTTCTCGGCGTAGCCGGCATTGCCCTGACACTGCTGCTGCTGGAAAACCGCCGCTTTCCCGCCGGTCTGATCGTCGTCGCCGGAGGCATGGTCGTCGGGCTGCTGGCCGGCACCCGCGAAGGCATGGGCAGCCTCAAGCTCGGATTGCATTTGCCTGCGGTGCTGCCCTTCGGCCTGCCATCTGCAGATGACTTCTCCATGGCACTCTTGATGCTGGTGCTTCCCCAGGCCCCCATGACCATCGGCAATGCGGTCGTGGCCTATGCAGACCTGTCCAAAGAATACTATCAGGAGGCCTCGGACAAGGTGACCTATAAAAACGTCTGCTTCAGCATGGCGGCCGGCAACATCCTGTCATTTCTCGTGGGCGGCATGCCGGTCTGTCACGGTGCCGGCGGGCTGGCCGCTCACTACCGCTTCGGTGCCCGCACGGCCGGCTCCAACCTGATCATCGGCGCGATCTTCCTGTTCCTGGCCCTCTTCCTGGGCACCGGCATCCTGGCGGTTGTCTATCTGATCCCCCTTTCCATCCTGGGGGTGCTGCTCCTCTACGCCGGCAGCCAGCTGGGCATGACCATCATGGACCTCATGTCACGCAAGGATTTCTTCGTCGTGCTGGTCATGCTGGGCATCACCCTGGCCACCAACCTGGCGGTGGCCTTTATCGTCGGCATTGCCCTGGCTTACGCCCTCAAGTCGGAGCGGCTGTCCGTTTAACCTAACAGTTGCAACATTGAAGTAAACACCCTATGTTAGACGCGGCTTTTCTGGCTTCTCAAGGTGCCCGCACGTTCCGTCCAACAAGCCGCCGATGGTAATGTCATCGAGGCACTCGAACATGGCGTTGCTGGCCGCGATCCACACCCAGCGGGAAAGACAATCGCCTGCCTTGTTGCAGACACCGCACAGTTTTTCATCCCTTTCGGCACAGTCGGTAATCGCCTCGGTTTCCTCCAGCGTCCTGACAATGTCCCCCACGGTGATACTGTCCGGCGGTTTGTTCAGCATGTGTCCGCCGAATGGCCCTCGCTGACTTTTGATCAAACCGGCCTCTTTCAGTTTCCGGATCAGCTGCTCCAGGTACTTCAGCGAAATATTCTGCCGCCTGGATACATCTCTGAGTGGAACCGGTCCTTTCTTTGCGTTAACCGCCAGATCGAGAATCAACCGTGTGCCATATCTGCTTTTGGTCGTCAGCCTCATGATTTTCCCATGTGGATGCCATCCACCGGTCGGTCGGCCCATTTCCCGGGGTCATCAGGCAACGGGGGATGCTCGGGTCTCTTTCTGGGCAGACATATTTCAAACCGCGAACCCTTCTTCAGCTCGGATTCGACCTTGATGGTGCCGCCGTGTCGTTGGATCACCCGGTTGGCGATAAAAAGCCCCAGGCCGGTTCCCTGCGACCCCTTGGAAGTGAAAAAAAGGGTAAACATTTTTTCCCGCGTTTCGCGATCCATCCCCATGCCGTTGTCCTGGACGATGAAGCAAATATGCCCGTTCCCCGATTCGAACACGTCGAATTTAACGACATGATTCTTTTGGTTTCGATCGAATCTACAGGCATCCACTGCATTTTCCATAAAGTTGACCAGGGCGGCCTGCATCCAGTTGGCATCGACCTCGATTTCGCCCAGGTCAGGTGCGATAGTGGCCTCCAGTTCGATGTTGTTCTTTCTGGCGATGGCCTTTGCATCTCCAAGTACCTTGCCTGCCATACGACCGGCATCGATAGATTCGTAAGTTAGTTGCCGGGATTTTGCGTAATACAGTATATCCAGGACCATTTTACGAATTCTGTCCGTCATCTGTTTGACCTGGTTGAAGGCTTTGTCGATGCGCTTGTCATCGTTGCGGGCCAATCCGGTTTCCAGCTGATAAATGCCGCCATCCAGAGCCGTCAGCATCCCTTTGACACCGTGGGACATGGAACCGATCATCAGGCCAAGGGATGTCAGATGGTCCTGAAGTTGCCTCAGCCGGGTAATATTGGTGGACATCTCCATCACCTGGGTGATCTGCCCCAGAGAATTCCTGATGGGTGCAGTCCAGGTCAGCACGTTGTACTGCTTCCCTGATTTCGACGTGACGATTTCCTCTGTCGGGTGGGGCAAACCATCGTTGAAGGTCGCTGCAACCGGACACTCCTGGCAGGGTGTCCCCCGATGCTTGTAGACTTCATAACAAGGGGATCCGATTTCGTCACCGAAATCTCTTTTGAACATCCGGTTGGTTGCCGTCAAGCGGAATTCCTTGTCCTGAACGGATATGTAACAGGGCACCTCGTCGAAAAGCTGCTGGTACAAATTCTGAGCATTGCTAAGCTCCTTGAACCTTTTCTTGTACCGCGCAATCTTTTTATTCATGGCCATCCAGGTCAGTGCCTGCTTTACGGCCAGATCCAGGGCAGCGCTTTTCACAGGCTTCATCAGGTAATGTACGACATCCTGCTTCAAGAGGTCCAATATCTGATCGATCCGGTCTGCGGTAGACATGACAATGAGTTGAATGTGCGGATGGGTTTTTTTTATCTGCTTCAGGAGATAGACCGCATCCATATCCGGAAGACCCGCATCGGCCAACACGATGTCGGCGCTCATATGATCGAACATCATCAAAACATCATCCGTACTGTCGGCTTGATAGACATCGAGCTGCTGTCTTTCGAGATAGACTCTCAGGGCATCGGCGTGGCTTTTGTCCTTGTCTATGAGTAATATTTCGGCCGCCATACGACTGTTTCCCGTAACCGTGTCTTGCGCACATGCGTTAAGCGCGCATCAATCATATATATTCCTTGACAATGGCCAGCAGTTCTTCACGATCGAACGGTTTGGTTAAACTGGCCACAGCTTTACCGATAGCATGCTCACTCCCGGAAAACCCGGTGATGACGATCACCGGCGTATTCTTGAGTTCTTTCACTTCGCTCATTTTGCGATAAAACCGCGGCCCCCACTCTCCGGGCATTTCAAGATCGAGGGTAATCAGATCGGGGCGTTCCTTTCTGGCAACGTCAAACCCCTCCTGGGCGTTGCCGGCCGAGCAGGTTGCGTACCCCTCGTCTTCAAACAGTGTAACCAGGTAGTCAACGATATTGGGATCATCATCGATAATCAGAATCTTCTTTTTCATCGGCGCCTCTCTGCTGTCTTGTTGTTGGAACGCTACGGTTTACCTCAACGTTGGGGTTTATCTGTTGACACTGATAACCGGGCATCCCGCCCGGACAATCACCTGCTCGATATTGCTTCCCAGCCGGTCGTCCGTTTCTCCCACCTTCTGAGCGTGGTGGGCCATCACGATCAGGTCCGCGTGCTTTTCCCGGGCGTATTTTACAATCTCGACATAGGGCACCCCCTCCCAGACATCGAATGAATAGTCGTTGAGGTCGTCTTTGATTTTGGCAACATATCGGCCGCGTATCATCCTCAAAGACGCCCTTATCCTGGATTCGATTTCGTCCTGGGTCAGCAGACGCCCCATGTGCATGGTGCTGATGTCGAGGGCGTGGAAAATATGCATTTCGCAGTTCAGTTCCCTGGCCAGCTTGCAGGCAAAGGTAAAGGCGGCATCGGATGCTTTCGAAAAATCCGTTCCGAAAACAATGTTGGACATCCCCCCCCAAAAAGAGGCGGACGGCCGGTTGACGACAAGAACCGGGCAGGGGGCCGCCTTGGACACGCGCTGCAGGGTGGAGCCCGCCATGCCCTTTTTATAAACGGACGTCTCCGCATCTCCGGTGCTGCCGCCCAGCACGATAAGATCCGGAGCGCTCTGCCTGGCCTCACGCAGGATTTCACGATGCGGGAACCCGATGGTGACCTTGATGTCGTAATCATCCGCCGTTTCAAGCTGAACCGCATAATGGGTCTTGATTTCCTCTTCAACCCAGGCGGTGTAATCGTCGTCGAGGACCACCTTCTCCTTGGTTTTTACATCCATGACAATCTGGCTGAACCCACGGGTGGGCACCCCCAGCACGTGAAAAATGGTGATGTGGGCCTTGTAATTCTGAGCCATGTTGAACGCTACCCGTGCTGCGTGGTCGCTCGCTTCTGTCGCAGATGTAGCAAACAATATTTTTTTAAACATAGGTCACCTCATGCCCTGGTGAAAGGATCGGTCCACTGTTATGCGTCCGGCTGAAGGTGCTCCGGCACCTCGACCATGCTGATTAGAAGCGGCTTTAAAAAGGACCATTCGATACCGATTTTATACTCCTCCTCGAGATCACGAATGGCATCCCAGCAGTTGTGGCAGGGTGCAACCACCAATTCGGCACCGGTATTCATGATTTGGTCCCGTTTGGTGATCAGGGCCTTGTTTCGCTGGGGCCTATAAATACCGATCCCGTTGAAGCCGCCGCCGCCGCCGCAGCAGTAATTGTGCTCCCTGTTGGGAGCCATATCCCTGAAATACCCGGGTTCGACGATGTAGCTCATGATTTCCCTGGTAATTTCCTTTAAACCGTGATTGCGGATGTAATTACAGGAATCCTGAAGGGTAACCGGGCGTTTAATCCGTTTGGCCGGATCGACCTTGAGCTTGCCTTTGCGCAATGCCTCGGCCAGCCATTCAACGTAATGAATCGACTCGACAGGCGGCAGCCCGTTGCTTCTTCCGGCCCAGTAGGGACCTTCGACAACCGTCGCCCGGTGCGCATGTCCGCACTCGGTCCCGACCATGCGCTTGGGTTTCAGACGCTCCATGGCGGCATAGACGCTTTCCACCTGCATTTTGCAGGCGGCCCAGTCACCGGCAAACATGGCAAGGCTTGTCTGTTCCCACCCCTTGGAGGTCACGGTCCATTTCTCGCCCGCCAGATGAAAAAGAATGGCTGCTTCGGCGAGATCCTCGGGGTAATGTTTGACCTCCCTGGCATTCACCGTGTACAGGATGTCGGCATTTTCAACGTCGACCGGAACCTCGAGTCCAGGGTAATCCTCTTCATACTCTTCCACCATCCATTCGAAGGTTTCCACAAAGTCCTCGTCGGTCACATCCATCTGCGCCCGATACACCCGGTGCATGCCGGCGCCGATCTTCAGTTCCCAGGGGACGAATCCCTGCTGGTACAAAAGCCCCCGTAGATAACCGAACATGATCCCCATATCGATGCCGTGAGGGCAGTACATGCCGCAGCGATTGCAGCAGGTGCATTTGGCCCAGGCGGTTTCCATGGCCATGTGCATGAAATCGTTGTCCACCTTGCCCTGCCGTTTGACGATCTCCCCCAGCGTGGATTGAATTTTGTACGCCGGTACCTGTTTGGGGTCGCGGTCATTGATCAGATAGAGAAAGCAGCTGTCGGCGCACATGCCGCAATGGGCGCATATCTCCAGCCAGGTTTTCATCCTGGACTTCAAGGAGTTTCGAATGGTTGTCCACAGAAGGGCGCTGTCGACATCGAGCGACTTCATCTCCTCATAGTAGACCCGCCCGCCGGTATCCGACAGAAGCGCCTTCAGGGCTTCCTCGGTTTCTATCGGTTTTTTATTGCAGAGTGTTCCTTCAGGCATGGGTTTTGCCCCCTATTGTTCAGTTCTCACACATCGGTTTGGTATAATTTCCATGGCACGTTTTGTAAAAACAGACACGCTCACACTGTTGCGATTTTCTTTGCTCACCCCGGTGTTGCGACTCGCGGGGCACTACCAGGCCATTCCCTTCCCCTTCATCCCCCCGCGTTTGATACCGAAGTCCATGCCGAGCTGAGCGCGCGAGGCGAAAAACAGCACGATATGCGACAACTTGGTAAAGGGGGCCGCCAACAGCAGTGCCTCTCCACAAAGAATGTGCAGGATCAGCCAGAATGAATAGTTGCCGACTTCGTAGCGCGCCAGAAGCCCGGTCACGAACGGGGCTACCGACAAAAGCAAAATAAGGTAGTCATAAGCGGTCGTGAGGATTCTCACTTCGGGCAGGGCGATGCGCCTGAGGGCCAGAAATACGGCGCTGACCACCACCCCCCAGGTAAGGATGTCGGCCAGGGTCGGATTCAGCGTGACAAGGGACATGCCGATTTTTTCTTTCAGAAAAACGTTGTGCGCCAGAAGAAAAAGCGGTACCAGAACCGCACCGGTGTGGAACCCGAAAAACATGATTGTCATGAAAGGCTGTTTGCGCCAACTGTGGGTACCGAAGGGCAGCAACCACCGGTAAATGGAGCGCCAGGCCCCTTTCAGTCCCTGAACGGGAAATGCCCGGTAAGCCACCCTGTCCAACTGCCAGTGCAGTCCCTTGAAATACAAGATAAAGCGCACCAGCATGCCGATAATGAAGACACTGACGGAGAGCCAAAACAAGGGCCCGGTGATCAATCCAACCATGAAATCCTCCAAAATGTCCTAACCTGATATGTCGGGCGGTTTTAGCGTGGGATCCTTCTCATCCCCGCTCTGCCAGCCCTTTCGAAGGAAGGAAGCGGGGCTGACAGAAAAAACACCCCGACGGCTCACCGAATCAATACGTCGGCTTTTTCTCGTCCCTGCCGGTCAAAAAGCGCCAGAAAAGCGGCAGGGCGATCAACACAACGGCCATTACGATATAGGTGATGTTTTTGGAATGCAGCATGAAATCCTGCAAGGTGTAAAAAACGCCTTCCATTTGGTTTCTCCTTAGTGCTCGTGTCGGTAATCGGGATGCTCATACAAAATCGGCATGTGGGTAACGATAAAACGATACACGACCACACCGACGGTAACGATGAAAACCGAGATGGCGATTTCCATCCAACTCGGGACGTATCTTTGGGCTGCAGGCAGCTGCCAGTTGAACGCCACCATGGATATGTTCAGACGGTTCAGCACCAGCCCCCCAACCGACCAGGCGGCGGCCCACCGCGCAAGGCGCAGGTTCCTCTCTCTTGCAGCCAGAGCATAGACAAAGGCCGGCAACACCACGAAGCCGATCATTTCCACCAGATACCACACCCCCCAGCCCGTGGTCAGGTAGTGCCAGTTGTTGTCGATGGCCAGGCCGATCACCTTGATGCCCACATACCCCATCATCACGAAGGATGCTGCCTTGGCAAACCCCAGGGCCACACCTTCGCTCTTGGCCAGATGGGCGTCATCCATTTTGTGATGCAGGTAGCGATGCGCCAAACTGCCCTCGAAGATCACCATGGACATGCCGGCAAATATGCTGGAAACGAAGAAGTAGACCGGCAAGTAGCTGGAATACCAGAGGGGGTGCAGTTTGGATGGTACGATCATGAACAGGGCGCCCAGGGATGACTGGTGGAGAGTGGAAAGAATGACCCCCAAAATGGTCAAGACCAGGGTCATGCGCACGATGATGTTTCTTGTCTTCCTGAAGCCCAGCCATTCGAGAGCGGCCGGGCTGTATTCGATGAACAGGACGGTCAGGTAGAGAAAGACGCACAGGCCCACTTCGTATAGAAGAGACGTCGTACCCGGCGAGAAAAAAATGGGATAGGGCAGCCGCCAGGGGCGGCCGACATCGTAGTGCAGAGCGAATACGACAAGGGCGTACCCGAGAAAGGCGGTCAGGATCGCCGGCCGGACAGCGCTGTGGTAGCGTTTCAGGCCGAAGATGTAGCAGGTGGCGGACGTTACATAACCACCGGCGGCCAGGGCGACGCCACAGAGCAGATCGAATCCGATCCACAACCCCCAGGGGTTGTTGTCATCCAGGTTGGTAACCGCCCCGATCCCCTTGGTAAAGCGCAGAACCGTCAACACCAAGCCCACGAGGATGATAATGCCGGCAACCACGTTGAATGGGGTGAGTATTTTTTTGTCACGTCTGTCATCCTGCGACATTTACTTTTCCTCCTTGCGCTTCTCGGCAGCACCAATTTCTTCAGCCGGCTGCTTTTCCGCTTCAGACGGTTTGGCGGCCTCCTCCAGGGCCTTTTTTACCTCCAGGTTGATGGCCGCTTCCTTTTCTTTGTTCATTTTATCTTTCAGTTCAGCCAACTTGACCTTCATCTCTTCATTGGCATCGGCAACCGTTGCCGCGATCGCCTCGATGCGCTCCTGCGCCGCAATCTGATCCTTGCGTCTGGAAATGGCATAAATACCTGTCAACAGCACCGGCCACAGCCCCACGACAATCGGCACCGCCGACAGGGGGCCGGCCGTCAGGCTCGGTGCGGGCTGTATCCCCAGATCCTCACGCATCCCCAACTCACCAAAAGGCCGTGCCGAAAGATACAGCCAACTGGTTCCTCCCATTTCGGTTTCGCCGTAAATATGGTCGACATACGTTTGCGGAAAGCGCTGAATGCGCCGGCGAGCCTCTTTAATCAACTTTTCCCGCGGGCCGAAGGTCAGGGCCTCCTTGGGGCAGGATGCCACGCAACCCGGCAAAAGGCCCTTCTCGATGCGGGGCAGACAAAGCGTGCACTTCATCACCCGTGGGGTAAAGGCCTTATTATACTCGTAGGCGGGAATGTTGAAGGGACAGGCGATCATACAATAGCGGCAGCCCACACACAGGGAAGCGTCGTAAGTCACCGCCCCGGTCCTGTCCTTCCGGAACGCCTTGACAAAGCAGACCGACGCACAGGCCGGCTCCAGGCAATGGTTGCACTGTATCTTAACAAAGGTCGGGTGAGCTTTGTCCTCTCCCTGAAAGCGATTGACGACCGTATAGGCATGACTGGTTGTTCGGCGCTCTTGATTCAAAACAGACAAGTCGTCGAACGGCTGTTGCGGTTCCGGTAGAGCATTGACGGTGTTGCAGGCCCGTTCACACTGCCTGCAGCCGATGCACCGGGTAATATCGTGCAAAACACCCAAACTGCCGGGATAGCCTTTGAAATGCTTGGTTGAGGCTGCCGATGCACTGCCGCCCATCACTGCGCCGGCGCCCGCTGCCGCGCCGATCCAGCCCAGGAATTTTCTCCGGGTTATACCCATATTACCACCTCAAATCCTGTTTCAAGATCCTCTTTTAGCTTTTTCCTTGTGACATTTTGTGCAGTCCGTGGCCGCTGGTTCTTCAATTCCCATTGCCTGATGACAGCCCATGCACTGCCCGTGGTAGGCGCCTTTCAACCCGGGGCGACCGTCCTGATCGTTTTTAAAGGCCTCGCCATGGCACGCGGCACACCTGCTGGGCTGGAGCGTTGCCGGTGCATTGTGATGACAGCCGGCGCACAGGGTAAGGTCGTCCTTGTGAAAATAAGCCGCCATTTTGTTTTCCCTGACGCCTGCCATGAGGGCGCGCACAATTTTCCGGTGGGGGAATTGAACGGCCTCGTACGTATGCGCCATCCGGTCGATTTTTACTGTGCTGGGAATCTTTTCGTCCGCCATATTCGACTTCGCCCGCTCCCGGGCGCCCAGTGACTGACGTGCGGCGTCAGCCCTGGTTTCCACCTCCATGGGCAGTGGGTTCAGGCCGGACTTGTCCACGGCGTGACACCGGGCGCATGCCGTCTGACTGGACGGCTTGTTCGGCCGCAGCGAGTGGCAGCCGGCACACTCCGCGGCTGTCGTGGCCTGGTTGTGGCAGCCGATGCAGCTGTGGTTCGATGTCGTGCTGTGCATGGCCTGGGCCAACTGTACGTCGGCCCCTTTGGCGTCCCCTTTTTCCGTATGACATTGCGAGCATCTTGTCAGCGACGCGTGGTGACACGAACGGCATGCATCGGTTTTTCCCTCATGGGCTCGATGATTGAAGGCCACCGGGTTCATGTGTTCCGCCAGGGCTTCTTCCAAATCGCCAGCGGCCCCCTGGTTGTCGTCAGGCGACATCCAGCTGGCAAGCAGCACCCAATCAGGTTGATTCCTTTCGAGACGCGGCACCACTTCGACAACCGCAATCTTCGCCTGCTCCCCCTTTGCGTGACATCCGGAACACGTTACAGGACCGGCTTTCTCGGAACGAGCCTTAAGCTGCTGGTGACAGCCGACACATGACGCGTGTGATGCCCAGCGGATCGATGATGCGTTTTCCGTCTTCGTATCTTTGTGACAGTACAGGCAGCTCTGCTCGGTGCCTTTTCGTTGAACGGTTTTGCGGATCGTTGCGTCGTAAATATGGTGGCAGGCACTGCAGTTTGTGTCTGCGTACATCTTGCCGGGCTGGATTGCCTTGGATGAAGCGTGACGGTAGTGCAGGGATTTGTCGAAATCGATGGGCTCCCAGGCGGAGGCATCTTTGAGCGCCGTCTGGGTGTGGCAGGACCGGCAACTTCCCTCCAGCGGCCCTGACTTCCTGCCCGACGTCAAGGTTTCTGTATGACAGGCGACGCAGTTCTCGTGATAAAGGGCCATGTCCCCTGCTGGGGTTCCATTTTTCAATCGCTTGAATTTGAAAACAAAACGATTGTTCTGCTGAAGGTGGCAGGCGCTGCAGTCCTTGTTCTCGCCAAGCGCCCGGGTGTGCCGGTCGTGGGCAAAGGGGACGCTCGGCATTTGTTGGCCGCCGGTAACGTCGGGCAAATCGATGAAAACAATATCGACCGGTGCGCTGCTTTCCTCCGGACCGGCAGCAACCATCGCCAGGCCGCCTGAAACGAGCATTAAAATAGTGGCGCAAACCGCACTGAATCGCCACAGACGGGAAACTCTCTTTGCCATGGTATCATCCTCATGGTTTCGTTATGCCGGTTGCCCCAACCTTTTCCAGCACAAATTATTGATGAACGCCAACAGAGCATTCTACTCGGGAATACGCATCTGATCCCAAATATAGCCATTCAGATTTATATAGTATAACAAGTATTTACAGTGAAAATGGATGTGGCCGGACTCTATTCCTACTATTTTAATAGGATTCTTTCCTACCAATTATGTAGGGTATGTCAAGAAAAAAAATGCCTTTGCACGTTATTGAAGGTAATTAACGGATGGTTTCATGCGACGTGTGGATTTATAATATCCTATTTTCATTATAAAAAATTTGTTTCTGTCACTTTTTTTACTTGACACGAAATACATTATCTGTCAACGCTATCATCTGATTGTCTGACAACTACCCACCAATAATGCCGTAACGTGAGGTCAAATCATGCCTGTGCCGTTCGAGCCGAAAATGAAACCGAGACTGAATGTGCTCCACCCGGATGACCTTGATGAAGTCTATTCCGCAACGCTGGAAATACTGGAGCATACCGGCGTAAAAATCACCCATCCACGCATTCTTGCACTGCTGGACGATGCCGGCGCCCGCGTGGATGAAAATCTTGTTCGCCTTCCGGACTGGATGATCAAAGACGCGTTGCGCAAAGCGCCGTCCCGTATCGTGCTCGGTGATCGCGACGGTAATCGCTCGGTGAAGCTGGAACGCAACAGGAGCTGGTTCGGCGCCAGTCTCGACTGTATCGATTACCTCGAACCCTTCTCTCGGGAAAGACGCAGATTTTTCCTCGAAGATTGCCGCACCACCGCATCCCTTCTCGATGTCCTACCCAACTATACGTGGGGGATGACATTCGGCATGGCTGATAATGTGCCGCCAAAATTAGCCGATCGACTCGTTTTAAAAGAGGCGATGACTTACACGACGAAGCCCATGGTCTTCTGCTGCGGGGATGTCGAAAGCCTTGAAGAGATCTACGAGATGGCCATCATTTTTTCCGGGAGTGAAAAGCAGTTTCTAAACGCCCCGACGATCGTGATGCTGGTCGATCCAATTTCTCCGCTCACGTTTACCGATGAAGTTTTGGAAAAGATGATTTTCTGTGCTGAAAAAAGAATACCCCAAATCTGCTATGGGGCCCCTCAGGCAGGTAGCACGGGCCCGGCCTCTTTTGCCGGAGTCGTCGCCATGGGGGCCGCCGAATCGCTCGCCGGCTTGGTAATAACGCAATTGATTCGCAAGGGAGCGCCCTTTATCTTCGGTGCGTTTGCCACGATCATGGACATGCGCACGACTATTTTTTCCTATGGTGCGCCGGAGATGGTGCTCATGGGCGCCGCCCTCGGACAGATCGCTCAATTCATCAAACTGCCCTATTTTGGTACTGCCGGATGCTCCGACGCCAAACTGCCGGACTCTCAGGCGGCTGCCGAGGCCACATTCTCCTGTCAGTCTGCTACGCTCAGTGGCGCCAACCTGATTCATGACTGCGGTCTGCTCGACCACGGCTCCCTGGCCTCACCCGCTTACATGGTTCTGGTCAACGAGGTGATCACGATGATAAACCAGTTCACCCGGGGTATTAAAGTAGACGAAGATACCCTGGCATTGAATGTCATTCACAGCGTCGGTCCCGGCGGACACTTTATGGAGGAAAAGCACACACTGAAATATTTGCGCGATATCTGGTACTCCAATCTGTTCGATCGATCGAATTATGAAGCATGGCTCGAGCAGGGCGGCAGAAGATTTCAAGAACGCTTGAGCGAGCAGACGCTTCTGAAAATGGAAAAGCAGCCGGAGCCTCTGCCGGCAGAAACGGCCCGGGCGCTTGACAGTCTGACCAAGCACTGGCGATATGCCTAAACCCCAGCGTTGCAAAAGCCTGAGGGCTTCAGAGTCAAGGCGTCTGAGGGTGAAGTCGTAGTGTTTTACTTCGAACCCTCAGCAACGCGGAATCTGAAGTCCTCAGGCTTTCCCGCAGGGTAAACAACATGGTAAAATAGA
>JAJDNW010000111.1 GCA_022340465.1 Deltaproteobacteria bacterium
GTCGATTACGAGCCCGGAGGCATTTTTGTGGACAGTCGCCTGAGGACCAGTCAAAAGCACATTTTTGCCGCCGGGGATGTCAACGGCGGCCTTCAGTTTACCCATGCCGCCGGGTACGAAGGGGGGGTCGTGGTCGGGAATGCCATTTTCCACCTCCCCAGAAAGGCGGATTACACCTATTTGCCGTGGTGTACATACACGCAACCCGAGCTGGCCAGCATCGGCCTGAATGAATCCGCGGCCCGGAAGGCCGGCGTCGATTACACCGTTTGGACGGAGGCATTTCAGGACAACGACCGCAGCCTGGCTGAGGGAGAAGCGGCAGGCAGGGTAAAATTGCTTCTGGATAAAAGGGAAAAGCCCCTGGGGGTGCAGATTTTTGGTCCGCGGGCCGGTGACCTGCTGGCCGAATGGGTCGCCGTGCTGGGCGGCCGGGTGAAACTGTCGACGCTGGCTGCGGCGGTACATCCCTATCCCACCCTGGGCGAGATCAACAAACGGGTGGTCGGCAACATTTTTTCAAAAAAAATATTTTCCGAGAAGGTTCAGAAGGGACTGAGGTTTTTTTTCAATCTGAAAGGCCGGGCCTGTTCGCTCGACGAGGCAGATGGGCGCTAGGCCGGATGGACAACGAGGCGGGGTGACGAAGACAAGACATGACAAATTGAGTCGTGGCGTCGACCGTAAAGCGGTTGTCAGATTCATCATACTGGGAATTTTTATCGTGGGGGCCATAGCGCTGGTGCAGCTGACACCGGTAACATCCTACCTGACGCCGGACGCCCTGGGCGCGTTTCTGGAAAAGGCCGGCTTCTGGGCTCCCGCGGTCTATATCATTGTCTATGCGCTGGGCGTCTGCCTTTTTCTGCCGGGTACTCTGCTGACTGGCCTCGGTGCCGCCATATTCGGCCCCTACTGGGGCTTTCTGTGGGTTTGGATCGGTGCCATGCTGGGCGCGGCGGCGGCTTTTCTCATCGGGCGAACCCTCGGCCGCGAGTTTGCCGCCTCCCTGATCGGGAACAAGCTGAAGAGGTACGACGACGGCATCGAGCGCAACGGTTTTGCCACGGTTCTCTACCTTCGGCTGGTGTACTTTCCCTTCACCCCCATGAATTTCGGCATGGGCCTGACCAAGGTCCGTTTCCGGGACTATGCCGCCGGAACGGGCCTCGGCATCATCGTGGGAACCTTCATCTTCACCTTTTTCATCGGTACCTTGAAGAATGTTTGGGTTTCAGGCAATTGGGAGGAGCTGATCTCCTTCAAGGTGTTATTTTCCATCGCCCTCTTTATTTTTTCATTTTTCATCCCCCGGATCATTAAATTGACGAAATCGTGAAGATGAATCATTCCCTTGAAATATCAATTTGTTAGTTGACTTGCCGTTCCTAAGTCGCTATGATACGTCCGTATAAATTGAAGCTCCCCGCAGCTTGCTGCGGGAAAGACGTCCGCTGTTGCGGTCCACGGATCGTATCTACCATCACGAGCTGAAATTCTACATTCTGACAGAACAGGAATGGGACGCCATGCAGAGCTCTTCGGCACGTCATGCAGTGACACTGGTTTTCTTTCTGGTCATGGCTCTGGCCCTGTTGTTCAACAACGGTGTCCAGGGAGCTGACGCGCGCAAACAGGCAGACGACCCGGCATCGGCGGTGGAAACCGGAAAACCGGCTGATGAGCGTGACGCCAATGTGCTGCATTTTGGCATGCATGTCAGTGAAATGGGCAACATGGATCCCCATTTCGCCGCCGGGTCGCAGGCGCGTGCTTTAGCCGATATGGTGTTCAACGGGCTGCTGCGGTATGAGCCCGGCAACGCCCCCCACATCGAACCGGACCTCGCGGAAAACATGCCCGAGTTCGAGATGGCCGGGGGGAGTCAGATTTGGACCTTTCACATCCGAAAGGGGGTGATGTTTCATCCCGGGCCGCAAACGGATGCCTATGAACTGACGGCCGATGACGTCGTTTACTCCCTGCGCAAATCCTCCGATAAAAAGACCTGTGGCTATGCCGGCGAATACGTGGGCATGTCCTTTAAAAAGACCGGACCGTATACCGTTCAGGTCATTCTGGACCACCCCCTCTCACCGATTCTTTTTTTCCCAAAATTCACCAATTATGCCGGCGGGTTCATCGTCAGCAAAAGGGCTGTCGAAACCATGGGCCTCGAATATTTCAGCCGACACCCGGTGGGCACCGGGCCCTTCATGTTCGGGAGCCACATTCCCGGGGAAAAGCTGATCCTCGAGGCGCACAAGGACTATTTCAGGGGCAGCCCCCTTCTTGCGGGGGTGGAAATGCATTTCGTACAGGATTTGAAGCGCCGGGAGGCCGGGTTTGTTGGCGGCAACCTGGATGTCATCACGGTATCCGGCGAACCGGGCTGGATCGAAAGAATGGAGAAAGTGCCGGGCGTCGTGATAGAGACCCACGGTGTGGGGGAGGTGTTCACCATCTATTTCAATACGGCGATGGCGCCTCTGGACGATATCCGGGTCCGCCGGGCCATCGCGTATGCCCTGGATCGTGAAGCCTTTAAAAAGACGACGAGCCCGCGGTTGGTGCGAAATGCCTACGCGCCTGTCCCCGTGGATTTCATGCCGGGAGGACTCACCAGGGCAGAGGTTGAAAAACTGCAGTTGACCTATGCAACGGATATCGAGCGGGCCCGGCGCCTGATGGCGGAGGCCGGGTATCCGAACGGATTCCGCCTCGAGCTGATCAGTTCGACAAAGCGCATCTATCGACGGGTGTACGCTGTCCTTAAAGAGCAGCTGGCACATATCGGCATCGCATGCAGAATCACCGTCGTATCGCACGCCAACATGCACAGAGCCATACGGAAAGAGCCAAGAGCCATCGTTATTTATGCGGCCTGGCGCCCCAACGCCGACGCTTATTTGACCCGCTTTTTCCACTCGGATTCCATCATCGTGAACGGCGTGAAGCCGGACACGAACTTTGCCCATTACAAAAAAGTGGACAGGCTCATCGAGGACGCGCGCCAGGAGATAGACCCCCTTAAACAGATCAACCTGTGGAAGCACGCCCAGATCATCATCCTGGATGACATGGCGGCATATCCGATTATGTACACCATCCAGGGATTTGCCCGGAAAAATTATGTGAGATACGGTCATAAGCTGGTGTCCACCATGGCCCTGTATCCTCAGTTTACCGAGAAGACGAGGAAGGTGCTAATAAAATGAACCTCGATACTGCAAACGCCTGAGAGCTTCAGATACGAGGTGAAGAACAGCCGGATGTAGATGAAAACCTATACGAAAATACTCATCACCGTCCTTCCCCTGGCGCTTTTCTTCCTTTTCCTGTCGGTGGGCACGATTTACTATTTCTCCAGATCGGCGCTTACCGGCCTTGCGGAAACCTGGCTGGAAACTCGCCTGACGGAAGCCTTGGAGATCGCGACGGAGCAGGTTGACCTGCTGCACCGCTACGGTTACGAAGGTGTACCGGCAAGCGTTGCAAAAGCGAAAATGGACGCCGGCGCCGCCATTGCATCCATCCAAGTGGGGACGCTGGGTTATGTGTTTGTCGTCAGCAGGCGAGGCACCATAGTACTGCATCCCGACAGTGATCTTGTCGGCCGGGATGTCAGCGGGGAAACATGGTTTGCGGAAGCCCTGAGGGGTGAAAAAAGGACGGTGCCTTGGAGCCCGGACACCAGAAATCTGACCCTGTACGCCTCTTTCGAGCCGTGGGACTGGCTGATTTTGGTCACCGATCCTGAAGAGGAGATCTTTGGAGTGGCCAACCAGATGAAGCCCTATATCGTCTACCTGGCGGTTACGGCAACCATCGTCATCTCCCTGGCCCTGATGTTTCTGACTCGCAGATTGACCACCCCGCTGATGTGGTTGACCAAAGGGGTAGACCGCATTGGAAAAGGACACCTGGATACCCGCATTTCAATATCCGGACGCGACGAAATCAGCTACCTGGCCGAGGGTTTCAACCAGATGGCGGCACAGCTTCAAGACACCCTGTCGACCCTCCGGAACCGGGAAGCATATTTCCGGTCAATTATCGAGAATGCCTCCGACATCATCAGCATCTTGGACGCCGAAGGGCGGTTTCGCTATGTCAGCCCATCCGTAGAACGCGTCCTCGGATATCGACCCGACAGCTTAATCGGCGGGGACGCTTTCGCAATCGTTCACCCGGAGGATAGAAGCAGGGCCACATCTCTGTTCAAGCAGCGCATCGAAACGTCGACCGCATTTAAAGTGACTGAATACCGTATGCAGCACAGGGACGGAAGTTGGCGCTCGGTCGAAAGCAGCGCTAAAAACCTGCTCGGCCACCCGGCTGTGGCTGGGGTCGTGATCAGTTCACGGGATATCAGCATGCGCAAAGAAGCCCTGGAGGCGCTCAATCGATCCCATCAGGAGCTGGAGCGGCGTGTCCGGGAAAGGACCGCCCAGCTGAATGCCACCAACACGGAGTTGAAGGAGTTTGCCTACGCGGTTTCCCACGACCTGAAGGCGCCGCTGCGGGCCATCAGTCAGTTGACGCACTGGATGGCGGAGGACTATGCCGGTGCCTTCGATCAGGAGGGTCGGGTAATGATGGACCTGATTCTGAAAAGGGTCAAACGCATGAACGACCTAATCGATGGTGTGTTGAGCTATTCCCGCATCGGCAGGGCCCGTGGAAATGTGCGGGTTCTGGATCTCAATGAGCTGGTCGGCGAAGTGATTGAGGATATGATGACGCCGGACCACATTGACATCGATGTCGAAGGCACTCTGCCTGTCGTCAGCAAGGACCCCGTTCGCATGGAGCAGATTTTTCAAAACCTGATCGGCAATGCGATAACCTACATGGACAAACCAAACGGTGTTGTGAAAGTGGGGTGCTCCGACGAGGGAACCCACTGGAGGTTCAGTGTGTCCGACAACGGGCCGGGAATCGACAGGCGATACCATGAGAAGATTTTTCAGATTTTCCAGACGCTGACACCGAGGGACGAGCATGAAAGCTCGGGCATCGGCCTGACACTTGTCAAAAAAAGTGTCGAGCAGTATGGCGGCACCGTCTGGGTGGAGTCTGAAAACGGCATCGGCAGCACCTTTTTCTTCACGCTTCCAAAAAACGAAGGCGGACATGAAGCCACTGAAAACCATCCTTTTGATTGAAGATGACCGGGTGGACTACATCACGGTGGCGCGGGCGCTCAGGGAGGTCGGAGACAGGAACGACCTGGTCAATGCCAAAAACGGAGAAGAAGCCCTGGCATTTCTCAAAGCGCCGGAAAACAAAAAGCCATGCGTCATTCTGCTGGACATCAACATGCCCAGGATGAACGGGATCGAGTTTTTAAGGGTGGTCAAAAACGATCCCGACTTGCGGAGAATTCCGGTGGTTGTCCTGACGACCTCACGGGCGGAGCAGGACATCGAAGCCAGTTTCGATCTCGGGGTCGCCGGGTATATGGTAAAACCGCTGGACTATAGGGAGTTCATCGAAATGGTGATCACCGTTGCCAGGTATTGGCGCCTGAGTGCATTGCCGGAGGGATGACCGTTTCCTGCATTTGCGGCACCGTCGCCAAAGCAGTGCAACTCCCGACAATCGCACAACATAAAAAGACATTTGTTTCGAAACCCTCAGGGTGCCGCATAACGTGACAACCACTATTCGAAAGATTTTCCACGTTTCGGAACGGTATTTTACCAAACGCTATAACTGTTAGAAAATGGGTTAGGAGTTCTACATGCAACCAGGGGTCAAGAGAAAGGAAAAATCGATCCGCCTGCTTTTTGTGGAAGACGACAAGGTTGACCAGATGGCTTTTGCGAGAATGGTGAAAAACAAGCGGCTGAACTATGCGTACACCACGGCGGGTTCGAAGGCCGAGGCCATCAGGGTCATGGCCGGTGCCTCTTTCGACATCGCCATCGCAGACTACATGCTGGGGGATGGGACCGTTTTCGACCTGTTCGACTTTTTCAAGGGCATGCCCGTAATCGTTACCACCGGCGCAGGGAATGAGGAAGTGGCCGTGGAGGCCATGAAAATGGGGGCCTATGACTATTTGATCAAGGACGCGGAAGGGCGTTACCTAAAAACGCTGCCTTTGACCGTGGAGATAGCCGTCAAACGCAGCCTGATCGAGAAACAGCTGCAGGAGTATCAGGAAAATCTCGAGTTTCTGGTGGAAAAGCGCACAAAGCAGTTGGACATAGAGACCCGGAAGTTAGAGGAGATGAACACCGCTCTGCGGGTTATTCTGAATCAACGCAAGGAAGACAGAGGGCGGATAGAGGAAACCATTTTGGGAAACCTGAAGGAACTGGTGTTTCCCTACCTGGCAAGTTTTAAAAAAATAGAGAGGAATCCGCAGAAAAGGGTGTATATCGACATTATCGAATCCAACCTCAATTCGATCATCGAGCCCTTCGCCACCAGGCTGTCGTCGAAGTTCATCAACCTCACCCCCATGGAGATAAAGGTGGCGGATATGATCAAGCACGGGAAAAACACCAAGGAAATAGCAGAGCTGTTCAGCGTGTCCCGAAAAACAGTGGAAACACACAGGTCCATCATACGGAAAAAGCTGGGGCTGACCCACACCAAAGCAAACCTAAGGACCTATCTTCTGTCGCTTCCTTGAGGGTGGCGGAAGGGGTGAAGGGGGCACAAGTCGACGCCCGCTTTTGTCTGCTTTGAAATCGCCGCGTTGATTCTTTTTACTAAAATCGCTATAGACAGGATGCAGCTTAATCGACATTGGTACAAGTTGTCATTTTATGACCCCTTTTCTGATTAGCGAAGGAGAAACGGATAATCCATGCAATTGCCCGAAGCGCTGAATGCGGAATACATCGAATCGCAGTATGCAGCCTGGAAAGCGGACCCCGAATCCGTCTCGAGTGATTGGCAGTATTTTTTCAAGGGGTTTGATATGGCGGCCACCGGCGGGGTAGCCGGTGCCGTTCAGTCCGAAAAGAGCATGCCGTCGAGACAGGCGCACCTGGAACGCCTCATATACGAGTACCGCCATCTCGGCCATATTCTGGCCTGCATGGACCCGTTGAGCGCCTGCCCGACGGAACACCCGTTGCTGTCCCTGGAGGCTTTCGGCTTGGGGTCCGAAGACCTGGACAGGTATTTTTACACAACCGAGTTTTCCAATAGCGGCGGGGCCAAACTGAAGGAGATTCTGGCGTGGCTGCGGGAAACGTACTGCCATGCCATCGGTGTGGAATACATGCACCTGCAGGACCCCGAAGAGCGCCGCTGGCTTCGGGAAAGGATGGAGCCGGTAAAAAACCGGGCCACTTTTTCAGGGGCGGAAAAAAAGGCCATTCTGGAAAGGCTTGCCAGGGCGGCCTTGTTCGAAGGATTTCTGAACAAGAAATACGTAGGTGTGACCCGTTTTTCCCTGGAAGGGGGGGATGCGGTGATCCCGCTTCTGGACACGATCGTCAATCGAGCCGCTTCCGTGGGGTGCCGGGAAGTCATTCTGGGTATGGCTCACCGGGGCAGGCTTAACGTTCAGTGCCATATCCTGAAGAAACCCTACGAAGAGTTGTTTCGGGAATTTGAAAGCTGCTATGCCCCGGACACGCTGGTGGGTTCCGGAGACGTGAAGTATCACAACGGGTACCTGGCGGACATCGAACTTGCATCGGGATCGGCGATGCGCTTGTTTCTAGTGAACAACCCCAGCCACCTCGAGGCGGTTGACCCCGTCGTGGAGGGTGTCGCCCGTGCCCGCCAGGAGAGCCATGCACAGGATCGCGGCGCGGTTCTGCCGCTGCTCATTCACGGAGACGCCGCCTTTTCGGGCCAGGGAATCGTCGCCGAAACCCTCAACATGTCGCAGCTGTCCGGCTATGCAACGGGCGGTACGGTGCACATCGTCGTCAACAACCAGATCGGCTATACCACACTGCCGGAAGACGCCCGCTCCACGCGATATTCGACCGATGTGGCCAAAATGCTGATGGTGCCAATTTTCCATGTTCACGGTGAGGATGTCGAAGCGGTCGTGCATGCGGGGACGTTGGCTGTGGAATATCGCAACCGTTTTGCAAAGGACGCGGTCGTCGACGTCGTCTGCTACCGTCGTTACGGCCATAACGAGGGCGACGAACCGTATTTCACGCAACCCCTTATGTATGCGCGTATCAAGGAACGCCCCTCGCCGCATCGACTGTATGCGGACCGACTTATAACAGAGGGGGTGGTTGACGAGGGGACTGTGGACCAGATGGAAAAAAGCGTTGGGGAGCAGCTGGAAAAAGCCTACCGGAATGTGCACGGCAGCGACTGCCTTTTCCCCCAGGGGAAATATTTCGAAGCGTGGGACGGCCGCAGCGGGCGCTATTCGCATGATCTCGTGGATACATCTGTCAGTGAAGACAGGCTGCTTGACCTGGCCCGGTCTCTGAATGCGCTGCCGGAGAACTTCAGTCCGCACAAGAAGCTGAAGCGCCTCCTGGACGCACGGCTGGAGGCTGTCAGCAGCGGGGAAAAGATCGACTGGGCCAATGCGGAAGCCCTCGCTTTTGCGTCCCTTTTGACGGAGGGCTATGGGGTGCGATTGAGCGGCCAGGATGTGGGCAGGGGCACGTTCAGCCAGAGGCACAGCGTGCTTTTCGACACTCAAAACGGCGACCGCTATGTGCCTTTGAACCACCTTGCCCGGGAACAGGCCCACTACGATGTTTACAACAGCCTGTTGGCCGAGGCCGGTGTGCTGGGATTCGAGTATGGTTACGCGGCGACACAGCCCGACCGGCTGGTCCTGTGGGAGGCTCAGTTCGGTGATTTCTCCAATGGTGCGCAAGCCATTATCGACCTTTTCATTGCCGCCGGCGAGGCCAAGTGGGGGAGGCTTTGCGGGCTGGTTTTGCTCCTTCCCCACGGGTGGGAAGGCCTGGGCCCCGAACATTCGAGTGCCCGCTTAGAGCGCTTTCTCCAGTTATGCGCCGAAGACAATCTGCAGGTGTGCAACCCGAGTACGCCGGCCCAGTATTTCCACATGCTTCGCCGGCAGATCCACGCCTCCTTCCGCAAGCCCCTGGTGTTGATGACGCCGAAAAGCCTGCTGCGACACCCCATGGCGGTTTCGAACATGGAAGCCCTGGCGCGCGGACACTTCCATCCGGTTCTGGATGATCCGGAAGCGCCGGTGAACGCCGAAAGGGTTGTCGTCTGCAGCGGCAAGATCTATTACCAGCTGCTTCAAAAACGGCAGGAAGCCGGTGACAGGCGCACCGCCATTGTACGCCTGGAGCAGTTTTATCCCTTTCCCGGTGACATCCTGTCCTCCCTATTGCAGGCGTATAAGAACGCGGACACATGGATCTGGGCCCAGGAAGAACCGCGGAACATGGGGGGATGGCATTTCATAAAACCGCGTATCCAGGCCGTCACCGGAGAGCCCCTGCAATACGTGGGACGCAAACCCTCGGCCAGTCCGGCCACCGGATTTCCGTCGGTCTACCGGGCGCAGCAGGCGGCGATTTCGGAAGATCTATTCGGGGGAAAATAACCACAAGGGGATTGTGAATTGCGAGTTCCGTAATTCTTAAATTCGCAATTCCTGAATTTTTTTTTAAGGAGCGAATATGGCCATGGAAATAAAAATTCCCAACGTGGGAGAATCGGTTCAGGAAGCCGTGCTGGCGGAGTGGTTCAAAGCGGACGGAGAACTGGTGCAGATAGACGAACCGTTGCTGGTTATCGAAACCGACAAGGTCACCTTGGAAGTGACCGCCGAAGCGGCGGGGGCGCTAAAAATTCTGGTTAGGGCCGGAGAAACGGTTGCCATCGGTGCGGTCGTCGGACTCATCGAGGCGGCCGAAGGACAGGAGCTTCAGAAACCGGAGCCGCAAGCCGGGGCCCAGCCGGAGCCTGAAAAAAAGGAGGCGCAGGCTGAGGACCAGACGGAGTCTGCAACACCTGAGCCGCAGCCATCGGCGGAATCCGCCTCGATCGAAACTTCCAAAGAGGCGTCAGGGGAGGAGATGGTGCTGGCGCCGTCCGTTCGCCGGCTGATTGCCGAGAAGCATCTCGATGCCGCTCAAATTGCGGGAACGGGCCCCGGCGGAAGGATCAGCAAGGGCGACGTGCTGCTTTATCTGGAGCAGGCGCCGGCCGGGATACCGGATAGACCGGTCCAACCCCCCCCGGTGGAACCACCGGCGGGGCAGGCGCCGGCCGGGGAGGTCAGAAAGCGCATGTCGCCGATTCGCAAGCGCATTGCCGCCCGTCTGCTGGAATCCAGACAGAGCACGGCCATGCTGACGACCTTCAACGAGATCGACATGCAGGCGGCCATGGAGATGCGCACACGCTACAAGGAAATGTTTCAGAAGAAGCACGGCGTATCCCTGGGATTCATGTCCATTTTCATCAAAGCCTGCGTGGAAGCGCTGAAGGAGATTCCGGAAATCAACGCCTTCATCGACGGCGAGGAGATCGTTTATCACCATTACCAGCACATCGGGGTGGCCGTGGGCTCGGAGCGGGGGCTGGTGGTGCCGGTCATCCGCCATGCAGAAAAAATGAGTTTCGCGCAGCTGGAAAAGGCGATTGTCGACTACGTGGCCAAAATAAAGGAAAACCGTCTGGAGTTGGCCGATTTGGAAGGCGGTACGTTTACGGTGAGCAACGGCGGGGTGTACGGTTCGCTGCTGAGCACGCCCATCCTGAATACCCCCCAGAGCGGTATTCTGGGAATGCACAAGATCGAAAAGCGTCCCGTGGTTATCGATGACCAGATCGTCATCCATCCCATGATGTACGTGGCGCTGAGTTACGACCACAGGATCGTCGACGGCAAGGGCGCGGTTACCTTTCTGAAACGCATCAAGGAATTTATCGAAAACCCTGAACGGATCATATTGGAGGTCTGATATGCCGGGAAAAGAGGTCTATGACCTGATCATTATAGGTTCCGGGCCGGGCGGTTATGTGGCCGCGGTCAGGGCCGCCCAGCTCGGGTTGAAAACCGCGTGTGTGGAGAAATCCTCTCGATTGGGCGGTGTGTGTTTGAATGTGGGCTGCATCCCGAGTAAGGCGCTTCTGGATTCCAGCGAATACTATCACCTGGCAAAGGACCATTTCTCCGAACACGGCATCAAGACCGGCAGGGTGGGCCTGGATCTCAAGGTATTGATGGCCAGGAAAGACAATGTGGTGGAAGAATTGACCACCAACGTTCGCCGGTTGCTCGAAGGGAACGGGGTTGACATCCACTTCGGAACCGCCCGCTTGGAGGGCAGGGGAAGCGTGTCGGTAACCCCGGACGGAGGCAGGGCCTACACCATCGAGGCGGCCGCCATTCTGCTGGCTACCGGCAGCACGCCGGTGGAAGTTCCCGGCCTGGCGTTCGACGGTGAACGCATCGTGAGTTCCACGGAAGCGCTCAATTTCGATACGGTGCCGACCCGTCTGGGGATTGTCGGCGGCGGGTATATCGGCCTGGAGCTGGGTTCCGTTTGGATGCGGTTGGGGGCCAAGGTGACCGTGATTGAAATGCTGCCTAAAACAGCCGGCACGCTGGATGGCCAGGTAGGCAGGTCGCTCGAACGGATTCTGCGGAAGCAGGGTCTGGAAATGCGTTTGAAAACCCGCGTGAAGGCGGCCAAACCCTCGGGGAAGAAGGTCAGGGTCACGCTCGAGAGCGACGGGGAGGAGGAGACGCTGAATGTCGACCGTCTTTTGGTGGCGGTGGGCCGTAAACCGCTTACCGCCGGTCTCGGTCTCGAAGAGCTGGGCGTGGCCACGGACCCACAGACGGGCCAAATCAGGGTGGATGCCTCCTACCGCACCACCGTCGACGGTATATACGCCATTGGCGATCTCACGCCGGGGCCGATGCTGGCCCACAAAGCCTCGGCAGAGGGTATAGCGGCAGTGGAATGCATTGCCGGCCGCGCCGGGGAAGTCAACTACGACACCATCCCCGCGGTGGTTTACACCTGGCCCGAGGTGGCCGCGGTGGGTCTGACGGAAGAGGAGGTCAAGGCGCGGGGTATTCCCTACTGCACGGGAACCTACCCTTTTTCCGGTGCCGGAAGGGCGCGGTGCATGGGTGAAAAGGATGGCTTTGTAAAGTTGATCGCCCACGGTAAAACCGACCGGATACTTGGCGTGCACATCATCGGACCCCGGGCGGCGGACATGATCGCCGAGTGTGTTCTGGCCATGGAGTTCGGCGCAAGCTCCGAAGACATCGCCCGCACGGTCCACGGGCACCCCACGTTTGCCGAAGCCCTCCAGGAGGCGGCCATGGCGGTGAGAAAGTGCTCGATATACGCTTCGTGACACCATTGCGAACAGAGACGGCAACGTTGGGGGTAATATGCAAAACTACCGATATCTGAAGCTCGAAAGGGAGGGGCATGTTACCACGGTCACCCTCAACCGGCCCGAAAGGCTGAACGCCCTGAGTGCGGACATGATGGAGGAGATCATCCGCGCATCCGAGGGATTTCGTGGCGATGAGCAGACGCGCGTGGTGATATTCACCGGGGCGGAGCGCAATTTTTCGGCCGGGGTCGACCTCGACGATCCGAGAAATATAGAAGGCATTTCAAAGGCGGGCAACCTGATGAAACTGCGGTTTCTCCAGCTGGGCCCGCGGATGATTAGGGCCATTTACACGATAGACCAGATCACCATTGCCGCGGTCAACGGGGCCGCCATGGGCGGCGGAGCCTGCATTGCCGCGGCCTGCGACTTTCGGATAGGTGCCGACGACTGCCGGGTGGGATATCCCGAAGTGGGACTGGGCATGAACCTGAGCTGGGTGGCCCTGCCCATGTGCGTGAACCTGATCGGGCCTGCGCGTGCCAAGAAGATGGTGATTCTGGCCAAAGGAGAAAACGCCCGAACCCTGCTCAATTGGGGATTTCTGGATGAAGTGGTTTCCCCGGGCGGGCTGATGGGCGCCGCAGAGGCCATGGCCGGCGAATATGCGGCCCAACCGCCGATCGCGGCGCAGATGGTCAAGCGCAGCGTCAATGCGCTTGTCTCGGCCCTGGATCAGGCCATCATGCACATGGACGCCGACCAGTTCCTACTGACGACGCGGACCAAAGATTACCTGGAAGGTTTGACGGCTTTTCTGGAGAAGCGGAAGCCTGACTTCAAGGGCGATTGAGCATGCAAGGCCCCGGCCGACAACCGATGCAGAGTGGTAATGATATGCCGCCTTGAAGACATCAGGGACGGCCTCTCTATCGCTCATGATTACAGGAAGTAATCCCTGATTTATTTTTCCTCATCACTTAGGACGTTAGCGATGTGCCCGGCTAATAGCCAAACTGGACAGTTACGCCCATTTTTTACCCAAGTTCTCGAGTCCAGCCCTCCCAAGATCTTCCGGTGACATCGCCACTCTAAATTCACAATCAGCGTTGAAATTTAAGAAAAATGGTTCTGAAAAAAAAGGAATCTCTGAAGGATGGTTGACATCGATGATTGCCACTGCCCCACGCGTTCCACCTTGCTCCGTGAAGAATATAAACTCTGGTTTCAGTTCTTGAATTATATTTTGCAGGATTTCTCCAGATTTTCCTTCTTTTGTCAGTGTATTAAACGGCTCGTGCGGAATACGCACATTCATAAGCATTCTCATTTTAAACCTCCTATTATCTTCTGTACATTCGCATATTCTTTTTAGATCTCATGCCACGGTTGGCCCGTTGAAATATTTTGACTGAATTTTCGAGATCATTACCCCTAACCAGAATTCAGCAAAATGAAAATAGAGTAACTGTCAACTCAAGGCAGGAAGTTTACGGACACCTCTCTTGTCTTGCCGGCAATTTAAGCCTTATTTGTGCCGTATTAAAGAATATCTACATTGTGGTATATTGTCAAGAAGAGTCCAAATAAAATTAATAGGGTCTATAACCCAAAATAAGGCACAACGATGGCCGAGGAATAATATCGCCCGGCCGTGAAAAACTCGGTTCAAAGCGGCCGTAATGCCGAACAGGGTGATACGTTCGAAATAATATCGTCGGTATTCAGCTCGGCATAGGTATGTTGGGGTATGTTCAGGCTGTTCGGCATAACGGACGCTAAAAATCTCAAACCGTTTCACGGCCGGGGCGGCATCACCCCTCGGCCGGCAGGCTTTCACCCGTTTTCGGCAAAACAGTGGGGTATATAGTTACATTTTTTTTAGAGGATGTGCTTGGAAATGATTTCGTTCATGATTTCGTGGGTGCCGCCGCCGATGGACATGATGCGGTTGTCGCGGAAAAGCCGTTCCACCAGGTACCCGCGCATGAAACCATACCCGCCGAAAATCTGGGTGGCATCGAAGGTGACCTTGTTGCTGACCATGCAGGCAAAATTTTTTGCCATGGACACCTCCTTGACCTTGTATTCCCCGGCATTGATCATGGCGGCCACCCGGTAGGTGAATTCCCGGCTGGCTTCCACCAGGGTCGCCATCTCGGCCAGCTTGTGACGGGTCACCTGAAAGCCCGCCAGCGTCTTGCCGAAAGCCTGCCTCTCTTTGACGTACTTGATGGACGCCTCCAGACAGAGCTGCGAGATCATGTTGGTTTCCACGGCCATGAACAGACGTTCGGACTGGAAGTTTTCCATCTGGTAGTAAAAACCCTTGTTTTCCTCCCCGATCCGGTTCGACACCGGCACCCGGCAGTTGTCGAAGTAGATTTCGGCCGTGTCCGAAGCCCACCAACCGGTTTTTTTCAACGGGGCCGACGTCGAATACCCCGGGGTGTCGGTTTCAATGATCAGCAGACTGATACCGTGGGCGCCTTCCCCCCCGGTGCGCACGGCACAGGTGAGCTGGTCCGCCTTTATGCCGCTGGTGATGAACGTCTTGCTGCCGCTGACGATGTAGTGGTCGCCATCTCTGACCGCCGTGGTTTTCAGATTGGCCACGTCCGAACCGCCGCTCGGTTCGGTGATGCCTAAAGCGGCGATACGGTCCCCCTCGATGACCGGCCGCAGGAATTTCTCTTTCTGTTCGGGGGTGCCGTGGTTGATGATGGGAGGCAGGGAGATGCCGTGAGTGAAAAGGCTGGCTACCAGGCCGAAGGATCCGCATCGGCAGAACTCTTCGTTGACCACGATGTTTTCAAACTGATCGCCGTCGCCGCCGCCGTATTCGGAGGGGTAGGCGATGGCGTTGTAGCCCAGATCGGCGATTTTTTTGTGAAGCTCCCTGGGATAATCCCCCGCCTCTTCCCAATCGTCCACGTGAGGGGTGATCTCTTTTTTTACAAAATCCCTCACCGCTTTGCGGAGTAGATCGTGTTGTTTGGTAAAATACTGCTGATACGAGTTCTCGGTGTTCGGGGTATCCATGCATCTCCTCCACGTGTATGGTTCTAAGCAATAGAAGATTAGCCGTTTTGGGATGATTTTTCAATATCGATTGCGTCTTTTAATCAAACACAATTGAGCCTGTGTTGGAGGCGTTAAACGGGGTCAAAGCTACCGCTTGCCGCGGGCCATGCGATCTTCGAGCTTCTGAATGGCCAGCGAGCAGGGCAGGGTGAGAATGAGGTACATAACGGTGACCGTAATCCAGGTTTCCATGGTCAGGAGGGTTCCGGTCATCATTTCGTTGGCCCGGAAAGAAAGTTCGGGAATGGAGATCACGGATACGATGGAGGAATCCTTGATCAGGGAGACGAACTGTCCGGCCAGCGGCGGCAGAATCCGTTGAAATGCCTGGGGCATGATGATGTAGCGCATCTGCTGGAACCCGGTCATACCCAGGGAGCGGGCCGCTTCCCACTGGCCCTGGTGGATGGACTGGATGCCGGACCTGACGATTTCGGTGATATAGGCGCCCTCGAATATCGCCAGGGTCAAGACCGCGGAAAGGAAGGTGGTGAGCTGTTCCGGCGGCGCCAGGCATAAGGTGACCAACGACACCAAAAAATTGTTTTTTCCCTGAAGGGCGTCGCCAATGCCGCTGTAGGGCAGCAATTGGTTGCCGATGAAAAAATAGACGATGAAAATAATAACCAGCGGCGGCAGGTTGCGCATGGTCTCCACGTAGGTGCCGCTGACCAGGCGCAGGAACACGACATGGGAAGAGCGGCAGATGCCCATGGCCGTACCCAGTACAATGGCCATGAGGGTACCGAAGATGCTGAGGCGAATGGTGTTGAAAAGCCCCCACATGAGGACGTTGGACACCCACCGTCCGCTCTCTTCATCGAAGCGGAACAGAAACTGGGGGATTCTTCCCCAGTTCCACTGATAGTTGAGGCCGATATCAACGCGGTAATAAAGGGCAAGACCTGTGATCAGGCACACGGCCCCCACCACCATGTCCGATTTTTTCAAAGGGAATTTCTTTTTGTACATGAAATTTACAGATCTGAAGGTGAAAAACAAAAGCAATCACGAAAACAGGAAATTTTGAAAGCACGAAAGCGGGTGATGAGCCTTCGTGCTTTCTCGCTTTCGTGCTTTCGTGATGAAACTCCTACTTTATAAGGATTCCTTGAACCCTCGGATCCTTTATTGCAATAACGCTTCCCAGGCCACGCTTTTCCACCAATAGTCGGTCTTCTTTTTAATGAATCCCATGTTGCGCTGGTAGACGATCCAGTTGTTCAGGTAGGCGATGGTGTCCGGGTCACCTTTGGGTACCCCCATGCAGATGGGCTGCTGCATCAGGTTCTCATCCAGAAACAGAAGGGTATCCGGATGCTTGGCGGCCAGCTGGGCGGGCAGAGGCGCCGTTGCCAGAATAGCGGTGGCTTTGCCGTTTAAGAGCTCCTGCACCATGGGGCCTTCGTCGGGAAAGAGGCGCACTTTGGCCTTCTTATAGGTTTCCTTGGCCAGGGAAGCCCCTGTGGTTCCCAGGCGCGCCAGAATCGTATTGCCCTCCTTGTCGAGATCCATATAGCGGGTGACGCCCTCGGCCATTTTTTTATAGGCCACCACATTCATTCCATTGTAATCGTAGGGTTGCGTGAAGTTGATTTTAAGGGCTCGTTGGGGCGTTCCGGTCATGCCGGCGATAATCAGGTCGAACTTGCCGGTCATAAGCGACGGAATCAACCCTTCCCACTTGGTCGGTACGAATTCGATTTTGACCCCCATGTCTTCGGCCAGTTTGCGGGCAACATCGACTTCGAAGCCGATCCACTCCCCTTTTTTATCCTGCATGGCCCAGGGAACGAAGGTAGAGAGGCCCACCCTGAGGGTTCCCTTGCGCATCACTTTGTCGATGATGCTGGATTTGGCCAGCTGTTTGTTGACGTCGTCGGCGGCGGCAGGTCCTGCCAGACAAAACATCAGAAGCATCAAAAGGGCGGTGGACAGGAGCGTCATTCTCTTTTTCATCATTGTCTTCTCCTTTGTTAATGTTTTTCAAAATAGGCGACTACCCGTGACAGGATGAGGGCCAATGTCAAATAGATCGCCGCTATGGTAAAGAAAACTTCAAACACCAGAAACGTTTCCGAAGCGATTTCGTTGGCGCACATGGTCATTTCGTAAACAGCGATGACGCTCACCAGGGATGAATCCTTGATCAGGGAAACCGCCTGGCTGGTCAGAGGCGGCAGGATGCGCCTGATGGCCTGGGGCAGGATGATGTAGCGATAGCCCTGGTAGACATTCATGCCCAGGCTGTGGGCGGCTTCCCACTGCCCCCTGTCAATGCTGACGATGCCGGCCCGGTAAATCTCCGAGGCATAGGACCCTTCGAAGAAGCTCAAGGCCAGAACTGCGGCGGCAAAGCGATCGATGTCCAGAATAGGCGCGATGACGAAATACATGAAAAATATCTGCACCAGCAAAGGCGTGTTGCGGGCGATTTCAAGATAGGTGCGGGCGACAGCTTTTGCCAGAAGGGAGTTGGACAAACGCATCAGGGCGGTCACCAAGCCGATGACATAGGTAAGGATGAGGCTGATCCAGGTGATGTCCAGGGTGACCTTGAGGCCCTCTAAAATGGGACCAGTGATGAAGCGGCCGTCTTCGAAAACATACAGGTATTTGGGGATGCGGTACCACTGCCAGTAGTATCCCTGGTCTTCGGCGCCTTTAAAAAGGATGAAAATACAACCGAATAGCAGGGCCAAATAGGCCGCAATGTCCAGAAGATGGCTGCGTTTGCAGAACTGGTAAACAGTGCTAATCATTAAATTTGAAACGCTCAACTTGGGTTTTCAATATAGATGGTATCTGTCAAAACATGTTTCATGCCGGGGTGCAACCCAATATACATTTCGGGGCCGCGTTCGTAAAGGCTTTTCCAAATCGCTCCCGGATTGATTTTTGCCCAACGCAGTGGTACCCTGACAAGGAAGGTGTTGTCGGAGGTCGCTGATTTTGGCTATGACCATCGGTACAGGTTTGAGGATTCAGTCATGAAGCAGATCGTAGAATGTGTGCCCAATTTTTCAGAGGGTCGCGACCAGGCGGTGATTGAGGCCATTGCCCGGGCGATTCGCGAAACCAAGGGATGCCGGCTACTGGATGTGGACCCCGGAGCCAGCACAAACCGGACGGTTTACACGTTTGTCGGGGATCCCGAGTCGGTTGCCGCGGGGGCCATGAATGCGGCTATGGTGGCCAGAGAGCGTATCGACATGGCCAAACACACCGGCGGACACCCGCGCTTCGGTGCCATGGATGTCTGTCCCTTTGTTCCCGTTGCCAACATCAGCATGCAGGCCTGCATTGCCCTGGCAGAGGCTTTCGGACGGCGTTTGGGGGAAGCGCTCGGTGTCCCCGTGTTTCTGTACGAGCATGCCGCCAAAGCGGATTTTCGACGCAAGCTGCCCGATGTTCGCCGGGGCGAATATGAAGGCCTGGCCGAACGGTTCAAAGACCCGGCGTGGGAACCGGATTTCGGACCGGCCGAATTCGTGCCGGCATGGGGTGCCACGGCCGTGGGCGCCCGGAATTTCCTGATCGCCTACAATGTGAACATCATGGGCACATCCAACCAGGCTCACCGTATCGCTCTCAATTTGCGCGAGGCGGGACGCGGTCCGGACATGCCCGGGCGGCTCAAAAAGGTCAAGGGTATGGGCTGGTTCGTGGACGAGTACAACATGGCGCAGGTGACCGTGAACCTCAACGACTACCGGGTGACCGCCCTTCATGAACTCTTCGAAGCGGTGAAGGCGGAGGCGGTCAAACTGAAGGTCGGGGTGGCGGGTTCGGAAATTGTGGGAGTGGTGCCCCTGGAGGCCATCCTCATGGCCGCCGATTACTATATTGAAAAAGAGGATTTGTTTATCTTCGAAGAAGACCAGAAGGTCCGCCTGGCCATCGAAAGGCTGGGTCTCAACGCCGTTGCCGCCTTCAATCCCCGGGAACGGATCATCGATTACATCGTGGCCGACCCCCCGAGCGCACCTCTTGCCGGCATGGACCTGCGTGGTTTCATCGAGGAGGTTGCTGCACGTTCAACAGCTCCGGGGGGCGGATCGGTGTCGGCCCAGCTGGCCGCCGTGGGCGTCGGCCTGGGGGCCATGGCGGCCAAACTGACTTATGGCGTCCGCAAGTTCGAGGACCTGGACGCGAAGATGCGGGCCATCATCCCTCCCCTGCACCGCATCAGCCGGGCACTGATTCCGCTCATCGATGCGGATACCGACGCCTTTAGCGATTATATGGTGGCACTGAGGATGCCCAAACAGACGAAAGTGGAGCAACGGGCACGCCGCCAGGCCATGCAGGCCGGCTTGAAAACAGCCATCCGGGTACCGCTGGAGACCATGCGCCTGGGGGATGAGGCCTGGGAGGGTATGGTGGCGATCGCGCAATACGGCAATCCGGCCTGCAAATCGGATATCCGGGTGGGTGCCCGGGCCCTGGAGACGGGTATTTGGGGTGCCTGGCAGAATGTGCTCACCAACATGGAGACTTTAGAGGACGAGGGCTTCAGGGCGGCCACCCTGGAAGAAGCCGAAAAGATTGCCGGGCGCGCCAAAGAGAACTGCGAGCGGGTTTTGGAGATCTTGGAAAGGAGATAGCGGCCCGGTTCGAGACGTCTTTCTAGAAAAACAAATATCCAATGCCCAATAACGAATGATCGATGTACACGTGCTAAAAGCGGACGTGACCATTGGAAATTGAATATTGATCATTGGAGATTCAGTTAATCCGATGCCATTTTGCCGATGGCTGTTCAGCGTTAACCCCAACGTTGCAAAAGCCTGAGGGCTTCAGAGTCAAGGCGTCTGAGGGTGACGTCGTAGTTCTTTACTTCGAACCCTCAGCAACGCAGAGTCTGAAGTTCTCAGGCTTTCCCGAAGGGTAAACAACATGGCAAAATAGGCAAGATCCATGGAATGCACCGGTGGTTCTATCCAGAAGATTGCGATGTTGTTATGAATTTACAAGTTTTTACAAGGTATTATCTATTCTCTGCCATGTTGTTTATGCAACCTTGGGGTTAATGCTTTACCTGCTTTGGTCACCTTAGATGGGCGCACCAGAATTAGGTAGAAAGTGAGGGCAGAATGAATTTCGACTCCCTGTGGACCGGCGGCCACCTGGCAACCATGGCGGCCGGCGGCAGGGGCTACGGCGTTATCGAAAACGGCGCCCTGGGCGTAAAGAACGGCCGCATTGCCTGGATCGGGCCGGCAGGGAAATTACCGCTTGGGGCGGCGGAAGGAGCCGCCGTGGTCGAGGATCTGGCCGGCGGCTGGGTAACACCGGGGTTGATCGACTGCCATACGCATCTGGTTTATGCCGGCAACCGGGCCGCCGAATTCGAAATGCGCCTGAAGGGGGCCAGCTACCCGGAAATCGCGGCCGCCGGTGGCGGCATTCTGAGCACGGTGCGTTCGGTAAGGGCCGCCGGCAGCGATGAGCTCTACATGCAAAGCCTCCCGCGCCTGCAGGCGATGAGGGCATCCGGCGTCACTACCCTGGAGGTCAAAAGCGGCTACGGTCTGGATGTCGCCAACGAGATGAAAATGCTGGCGGTGATGCAGCGCCTGAATGCGCAGACGCCCGTACGGGTGGTTCCCACATTCCTGGGCGCGCATGCCTTGCCGCCCGAGTTCGAAGGGCGCCCGGATGCCTACGTGGACCTGGTGGTGAACGCGATGCTGCCATTGGTGGTGAAAAACGGACTGGCCGCAGCCGTGGATGTGTTCTGCGAGACCATCGGGTTCACCCCGGAGCAGACCGAGTGCATCTTCCAGGCGGCCGTGTCTCACGGTTTGCCCGTAAAACTGCACGCGGAGCAGTTGTCGGACTCCAAGGGGGCGGTGTTGGCGGCTCGCTACAGGGCGCTCAGTGTCGATCATCTGGAATACCTGAACGCCGACGATGTGCCTTTGCTGGCGGCGGCAGCATGCGTGGCCGTGCTGCTGCCGGGCGCCTTCTATTATTTAAAAGAAAGCCGCAAGCCCCCCATTGACACCCTGCGCAATTGCGGGGTGCCCATGGCCGTCAGCACGGACGCCAACCCCGGGACCAGCCCCATTTTTTCCATCAGGATTGCCATGAACATGGCCTGTGTGTTTTTTGGGCTGACACCGGAGGAAGCCCTGGCCGGGGTTACCTGCCATGCGGCGCGTGCCCTGGGGCTGCAGGACGAGATCGGCACATTGGCGGTGAACAGGGCCGCCGATTTCGCGGTCTGGGACATTGCTTCACCGGCGGAGCTGGCCTATCATATGGGCGACAGCCCCCTGCGATACACCGTGATTAACGGGAAGAGAACCGCATGAAATTCATTCGACAGGAACCGGGAAATCACATATACATTAGAAACGGGCCAACGAGTCGATGGTGGTAGGACTCAATTCTCTTGGTCAGGGAAAAGCGGTTTTAGGCTGATCCAAATGTTTTTAATGGAGAGGAGGAAAGATGAGCGATACAGCGGTATTGGACAGAACCTTTCATTTCATCATGCAGCAGATGGTGGCAACCGGGCAGGCGCCGCACTACACGGAGATCGCGGCCGAACTGGGGGTCCCGCCGGAGGAAGGAAGGCAGACCATGCACACGCTTTTCAAGTCAGGGGTGTACGGGTGGCTGTTTCCCAAGACGGATTTTATTTCCTCCTTTGCCCCTTTCAACAACCAGCCCACCCAGTTCCGGGTTACCGTCGAGGGCGAGCAGAAGTGGTTCGCCCAGTGAGCCTTCGAATCGCTGGCGGTCAGCTGGCTGTTTCCGGGGAAAAAGGTTCGCATCGACTCTCCGTGTCTCGACTGCGGAAAGCCGATCACCATTGACATGTGTGACGGTGTCATCGAGAAGGTCGATCCGGAGGGGGTGATCGGTCACGTATCTTTGCCGGTGTCCAAATGGATGACGGACATCCCTTACGCCTGAAGTACCATGATTTTCTTCCGGTCGGAAGAACACCTGAAAAACTGGGCGCAGTACGATCCCGCAACCGAAGGCGGCATTTCTCCACTAAAGGGGCTGCTGGAGATGTTTTCCTGCAATCTTTTCAAAAGGCGCCTGGATCCGGATTACTTTTCCAACATGAAAAAATATGTAAAGGAAATGATTGGGGAGATCCGCGGCAACGACAACATCGGCATCTTCATGAAATCCTAAACAACACCTTCCAGGATGAAACCAGTGCCGGGTCCTGTGGGTCCGGGTATCAACTAAAAAAGGGTATGCCATGGTAACGTCCGGTGCCGATCTGGATACCATGCGTCGGCACGCCATCGAGATTTTCGAAGCCGGTTTGGCTGCGGTCGACCCCTTCCAGGCGGTGTTTCGACATGTCGCGCTGGAGGAGAATGGGCTGCGCATTGGGGAACACCGCTTCGGCTTGAAAGACTATGATCGCATCCTGGTCGTGGGCGCCGGTAAAGCCGGTGCTCCCATGGCCCGGGCGCTCGAACGGCTTCTGGGGGATCGCATCGCGGATGGCGTCATCGTGGTCAAGGAAGGCCATGCGCTGCCCTTGAAAAAGATCCGTCTTTACGAAGCCGGGCACCCGGTACCGGACCGACGGGGCGTCGAGGGCGGGGCGGAGATCCTGTCGCTGGTGGGCGGCTGTGGCAATAGGGACCTGGTCCTTTGTCTCATTTCAGGCGGCGGTTCGGCGCTGCTCGTGGCGCCTGCCCCGGGGATTGCACTCGAAGACAAGCAGGACGTCACCCGCCTGCTGCTGGGGTGCGGCGCCGACATCCACGCCATCAACACCGTCCGTAAACACCTGTCCCGGGTAAAAGGCGGCGGTTTGGCGCGTTGTGCCCACCCGGCCACGGTGGCCAGCCTGATTCTTTCCGACGTCATCGGCGACGACCTGAGTGTGATCGCATCGGGGCCGACCGTTCCGGATATGTCGACCTTTCAGGACGCCGAACATATACTGAAACACCACGGCATCTGGAGCCGGGTGCCGACCCGGGTAAAGGAAAGGATCGTCGCCGGCGTGGACGGGGAGATCCCGGACACCCCCAAAGCGGGCGATGTCGTTTTCACCGGCTGCCACCCGGTGTTGATCGGCGCCAACCTGCAGGCCCTGAATGCTGCCGGCGACAAAGCCGCGCGGCTGGGCTACCGCCGTTTGATTCTCAGCGCGGCCATCGAGGGGGAAGCCCGGGAGGTCGCCAAAGTCCTTACGGCCGTTGCCCGGGAGATTCGCAGGTCGGGCAACCCGCTCGAACCGCCGGCCTGCATTTTGTGCGGCGGGGAAACCACGGTGACGATCCGCGGCGGAGGCAAGGGGGGGCGCAACCAGGAATTCGCCCTGGCAGCGGTTCCGTTGCTGGACGGCAGCGACGGTGTTGTTGTTCTGGCCGGCGGGACCGACGGCAACGACGGCCCGACCGATGCCGCCGGCGCCCTTGCGGACAGCGGGAGCTTTGCGCGCGCCCGTGAGAAAGGGCTGAATCCCCGGGAACACCTCGACCGCAACGATGCCTATCCTTTTTTTCGGGCCCTCGGCGACCTGTTGGTCACCGGTCCGACGCGCACCAACGTGATGGATGTGTACCTGGCTTTGGTCGCTTGACCGTTTAACGTGTCACGTAGTGAATCGTGAGACGTCTGACTTCTGAGGTCTTACTTTTGCGGGGCAGGCACGCAGGGATGACGAAAAAAAGCATCCATTAGGCGCAAGTATCTGGTATTGGGTTATTTGAAATTGTTTAGGATTTAGATATTCGATAGTGGAATTTCCGGCTTATCGGGAATCTCTGTGAAATCTGGGTGTTCAGAGGGAGGGACGGCTTCATGCTGCCGCTACCGCCTCGATGACACGCATTTTTTTCCACTTCCCGTGACGGTAGCG
>JAJDNW010000112.1 GCA_022340465.1 Deltaproteobacteria bacterium
GGTTTTGAATCTTTCCTGTCCGTCAAGGAGCGGGGTGTGCATCATTTTTAAAGCATAAACTCGGCTTTTATTTTGTAGACGCGGTTGGCCGGAAGGTTCAAAATCCTGTCCACGCCCGTTTTGCGCGAAATTTCGTCGAGGTTTTTTTCGATAATGCCGCGTGAGGGCGCAATAAAGGTGAACCACACGTTGAAATGGTTTTCCCGCCGGTAATTGTGGGTCACGCCGGGGTGGGCGTTCACCACTTCGGTGAAGCGCTCCAGCTTGTCGTCGGATACGCTGGCGGCGCACAGGGTGCTGACATAACCGAGCTTTTCGGGGACGAAATTACCACCGATGCGGCGGATGATGCCGCTTTGCCTCAGACGTGAAACACGCTGAATGACATCGTCTTCGGACAAACCCAGGTCTGTGGCAATGGTGCCGTAGGGTCTGGCGGTGATGGGAAAATCGCTCTGTATCCGATTTATGATCAGCCGGTCTGTCGGGTCGAGATGGTTGGTCGGCATGGTTGATCCTTTTGCACCGTTAAACGTTGTGTTGCCGCTGTTCGTCATAACGGGTCCTATAAAGCTCAAACAGCTTCACGTTTGATACAGAGTGATTGGCCGGTCAATGACCAAACTTTCGTGTCTAGATCAGGCCCCAAATAAAATAAGCACGGCGTAGCCGTGAACAATTTTCTGGAGAACGGCAAGGGGTTTTCACTTGTCGTTCGCCAGAAAATTGACATTGACCTTCCTTGTTCGGGGACCGTCGAATTCGCAAAAGAACACGCCCTGCCACGTGCCCAACACAAGCCGCCCGTCTTCGACAGCCACCAGTTCGGATGCGCCCACGAGCGTGGACTTGATGTGAGCGGGGGAATTGCCCTCCAGGTGACGATAGCCGGCCTCCCAGGGAATCACCTGGTTGAGCACCTTGAGCATATCCGCCTTGACGCTGGGGTCCGCGCTTTCGTTGATGGTCACGGCGGCCGTTGTGTGGGGGACGAAAATGCAGCACAGTCCCCTGTCCGGGCCGCTTGCGGTCACGATCTCCTGGATCTTCGCCGTGATATCGACCATTTCCGTCTGAGAATGCGTTTTTACGGAAAACTGCATGGCTTTTTGCTCCGTTGCCATGAAACCCAAGCCCGCACGGATGAACCCGGGATCCACTTGCCGGCCTTCGCGGGAAGGCATCTTGCGGTGCGGATAAAAAAAGGCCCTGCCGTAAGCAGGGCCTTGGTCATCGGTGGAACCGGTTTGGGTTCATGATTGTGCAGGTTTTACACACATCCGGTCGGTTTCGGAAGACCGGCCATCTTACATGCTCCCTTGCCGGGTCCTGAGGGGAACAGCTCATAGATGTGTTTCAGTTTGAAACCGGTAACCTTGGAAAGAACACGAACCATGGGAGCGATTCCATTCTTTTCATAGTATTCGCGCAGAACGGTAATGACTTTCTGATGCTCATCGTTCAGTTCTTCGATGCCTTCTTCCTTTTTAACCCACTGAACCCACTCCTGGCTCCAATTTTCGTAGGAATCGATGAAACCATCTTCGTCAACGCTAAATGTTTTTCCCTGGAATTCTACTTCTGGCATTTAATGACCCTCCTTTAAAGTAATTTTTTCGAATGCGGCTTTTCAGCCTTGGTTTCTATTTTGAAATTATAATCCTTAATGGATAAGATGTCCAATGTCAACACGAAAAAAAATACAGCCGATAAAAAACATGCACGGGCAATAACCCGGGCATCGGACCGCCGAATGACGGGCCCTGCCGATCAATATTCCCGCGGTGTTTTGTTGATCTGGTCCAGGGTAAATACGGGGCCGTCCTTGCAGACCAGCTCTTTTCCGATACCGCACCTGCCGCACATGCCGAAGCCGCACTTCATTCTGTTCTCGAGCGACATGATGATATGATCGTCGGCATATCCCAGCTTTTCGAGGACCGGCAGGGTGAATTTGATCATGATCGGGGGGCCGCAGACGATGGCGTAGGTATTGTCATCTCCCTGGGGGGCCTTCTGCTCGGTGATGGGCGGGGTGAAGCCTACGTTGTATTCCCAACCGTCGGCGGGTGCATCAATGGTCAGGTGCATATTGATATCGTCCCTTTTCTCCCACGCGATCAGTTCGTCCTTGTAAAGCAGCATCCCGGGCGTCCTGGCACCGTAAACGACATCGATATTGCCGAACCGGGCACGGTTGTCGGGGTTGAGCATGTATACGATGGAGGAACGCAGGGTGGTGAAAGCGAACCCGCCGCCGACGATGAGTATGTTCTTGCCTTCGAGAAGGTCCCAGGGATACCAGTTGCCCAGCGGTCCGCGGATGCCCATGATATCGTCCACCTTCATGTTGTGAAGGTGGGAAGTGACCACGCCGGCCTTGAAAACCGTGAATTTGACAAAGCCTTTTTCCACGGGTGAGGATGCAATGCCGATGGGAATTTCACCCACACCGGGAACGGAGAGTTCGGCGAATTGGCCGGCCTGATAGGCAAATTTTTCTTCGTCACCGTCGTTCAGAAAGACAAATTTGAAGGTTTTTAGACTTTTATCCTCTGTGGCTACCTCGATGTCATCGATGCGAACCGGATAAGGTACATAAGGATTTAACACGTGATCCTCCATTTGTTCATTATGTTGGAGACGTTTTTGCGCATAGCTTCATTGTTCGCAAGGGGCGAAAAACAGTTCCGCATTCCAAGTATCGCGATCAAGATCGGTTCTATTCCTGTTCTACGCATGCTGCATTGTCGGCTTGATACGCGTTCATCAGGTTGCAGATTTTACGGATATCGATATTGACCGGGCACTGGCTGACGCACCGGCCGCAACCCACACACATGATGCCCTGGTCGTATTTGTCAAGGAAATATTTCAGCTTGTGCATGAACCGCTGCCGCACCCGCTGCGTTTTCGTGCCCCGTGGATTGTGCCCGGTGGTGTGCATGGTGAACAGGGGGAACATGCAGCTGTCCCAGTTTTTCATTCTCTTTCCGGCCTTGCCGTGAACTTCGTCCTGGAGATCGAAACACCAGCAGGTGGGGCAGGTATATGTGCAGGTGCCGCAGTTCAGGCAGCCGAAGGCAACCTCTTCCCAGAAGGACGCTCCGTGAAGCGTCATCAGATCCTGATTTTTCAGGTTGTCGGTGGTAACGGTGGAAGCGATTTTAGCCTCCGCAGCCGCCTTCCTGTCCGCAAGGTCCGTGTTCTCGGCCTCTGCCGCTCCCCAGCCGGCGGCATCCAGCAGGGATCGACCCTTTTCCGTCAACACCTTGGCCAGGTAACTGTCACCGTCGTCAACCAGGAGCACGTCCAGCCCTTCTTCGCTGTAGGGGCCGCAATCCACGGATGTGCAGAAGCAGGTGCTTTTCGGTTCGTCGCAGGCCAGCCCCACGAAGGTGGTGGCCGCCAGCACATCCGCCCAGTACGGGTCGCGGTACTCCGGCGTGTCGAAATTCAGGTTTACCAGCCGCACAGACTTGGCATCGCACGGTCTGACGCCGATGACGGCCTGTGGTGAAACATCTTTTTCAACGGATTTCATGATGTGGTGGTCGGCGTCATTCTCGTCCAGGCTGAATTCGATGATGGCTTCGGATTGTGGAAAAAGGAGGGTCTTGGGCGAAAGCCTCGAGTTGGAAAAAGACAGATCGGGTTGTTCGTCTTTTGCAAGCGCCTTGAAGCTGTGGTAATCCTTTTCCTTTACCGGACCGAACAACCGATAGCTGTTGCGCAGGTCTTCCAAACCGTTGGCCCACTGTTTTTTGTCGATTTTTACGAGCTTCATGTTCATTTACCCTTAAGGTCTTGTTAGCGGCGCAGCCGCGTTTCATAATACCGTGAAACGGCATTACTATCTGATAAAGTCATCCGGGTCATCCGGGCGGTACGTATCCAGAGGGGGCCGTTCATCCAGACTGAGACCGGCTTCCCAACCGAATTGGTCGAAACATTCCTTTTCCAGCTTCTTGGTGAAAACCCGCATATTGATTCCCACAGGACAGGCCCGCTCGCAGGCCCCGCAGTCGGTGCATCTTCCGGCACAGTGAAAAGCCCTTAGAAAATGGAATGTGCGCACATCCGAGGGGTCCTGCCCTTTGCCGACCCACTGGGGTTTGGACTCATCCACAAAACAGGTCGGGCAGTAACAGAGGGGGCAGGCGTTCCTGCAGGCATAACAACGAATACAGGGCGCCAAAAGATCGTCGAAGTAGTTCCATTTCTCTTCCGGATTCATGGCCTCGATGCGCCTGACGTCTTCATAGCGGTCCACATTCTGCTGCTCATCCACCGGCTCGGCCACCATTTCATCGAAGATCACCGGGTTGCGATGGATGCACACGGCGCAGTTCTGCTGAAGAAGATCGGCTTTGGCAAGCGCCGTGGTTTGACCGCCGGCATCGACCTGTATGGTCTCGCCGTCTTCCGTTACCTTTTGAACCCCGCCGTCGAACATGGCATTGATCTTGCGTTTGTCGATCATGCCCTGGCAGGGGACGCCGATGATGAACAGCTGATCCCGGCTGATTTTGTTTTCGATGATGTGGGTGACGATGTTGCGCGAGTCGCAACCCTTGGCAATGATGCCTATTTTTTCTTTCCGGTTGGTAAGGTAGTTGGCCAGGTTGATGCCGCAATTGCTGTCCCAGACAAGCTGGCCGGCATCGTCGGCTTTGGTGATGAAACAGGGTTCATTCATCATGGGCATGCTTCCCTTGCGAAAGCCGATGACCATCTCCACCCGGCACTCCTTGAGCAGCCTAGCAGATATTTCTCTTATTTTATCATTGTATTCTAACATGTTATGCTACCTTAGCCTCGTCCTTGGCAAATTGCCGGTTCGGTCCCAGGGCCCTTACCTTTTCCGTTACCTCCTTGACTACTTCCACGAATTTGGTGGATTCGGCCGAGGATATCCATGAATAGTGGATACGGTCCGGTTCGACGCCCATGTGTTCCATGAGGTTTTTGAACAAAGAAAATTTCCGACGAGCGTAGTAATTACCCTCCAGGTAATGGCATTCGCCGGGGTGTCACCCGGACACCCAGACGCCGTCGGCACCCTCCCTCAAGGCCGCCAGGGCGAATTTGGGGCTCATGCGGCCGGTGCACGGGATGCGTATGACCCGGATGTTGGCGGGATACTCCATCCGGCTGACACCCGCCAGATCGGCAGCCCCGTAGCTGCACCAGTTACACAGGAAGCTGACGATTTTCGGTTCCCATTCAGACATTGGTCGTTTCTCCTTTCAGAACGTATTTCTGAATTGCCGTTGTTATAGGCGGTAAACGTCGATAATTCCATCACGAAATCAAAATATTATGAAAGCACGAAAAATGTATTTCCGTGTTTTGCGGCTTTCGTGAGTATCGTTTTCATGGCTTTCCGCTAAACAGCTTCATTAAGCGCGAATATCTGCGCAAAAATCTGATCGTTGTCGAAGCCCTTCAGCTTGATGGCACCCGACCGGCAGGAAGCCACGCACAGGCCGCAGCCTTTGCACAGGATCGGATTGATCTGGGCTTTGCCGGCAAAGGGCCCTTCCTCGATGAAGGAAGGTGCCGAATACGGGCAGATGGAGATGCACACCTTGCACGCGCTGCAGTTCATGGGCACGGTTTCGGCAACGGTTCCGCTGGTGTGGATCGATTGCTGCGCCAGCAGGGTGACCGCCCTGGATGCCGCCGCCCTTCCCTGGACCACGGATTCGTCGATGGGCTTGGGGTAGTGGGCCAGGCCGCACAGGAAAACGCCATCAGTGGCAAATTCAGAGGGCCCGAGTTTGGCGTGCTTTTCCACGAAGAAGCCGTCGTCGTTCAGGGGCACCTTGAAGAAATTGGCCAGGGCCTCGTCCTTGTTGGGCACCACGGCCGATGCCAGGGTGAGCAGGTCGGTTACGATCTCGAGTGGCCGGCCCAGCACGTGGTCGGTTACGGTGACGGTGATTTTGCCGTTTTCCAGTGCGACCACCGGTTTGTTGTCGACCGAGTAGCGGATAAAAATAATGCCTTTTTCCCGGGCCTCCCGGTAAAGGTACTCGCGTTCGCCATAGGTCCGGATATCCCGGTAGAGGATGTAAACGCTCATGTCCGGGTTCCGCCTTTTCAATTCCAGGGCATTGTCGATGGAGTGCGTGCAGCAAACCCTGGAGCAGTAGGGCCGGTCAGGCTCCCTGGACCCTACGCACTGGATGAAGACGGCCGAGTTCAATGCGTCCAGGGAAGGATCATCGTCCATGAACTTATGGTCCAGCTCGAGGCTGGTCAGGATGCGCGGGTCGTCGCCGTAGTGGTATTCCTGCGGTTTGAGTGCCGAAGCCCCCGTGGCCACGACCGCTACGCCGTACGCCAGTTCGCTCTCTTTGCCGCCGCTCGACAGCGTGGACGTGAAGTTGCCCACGAATCCGTCCACATTTTCAATCCCTGTTTCCATGTGGATGTGGACGTTCTCGTTTTTCTCGACGCGGGCGATCAGTCCGGCAAGCTTTTCCTGAACGTCATCGCCCGTGGCGGTTTTGAACAGGTTGAGGGCCTGCCCGCCCAGGGTGCCGCTTCGCTCGATGAGGTGGGTTTCATAACCCTGCCGGGCCAGGGTTTCGGCAGCGCTCATGCCGGCGATGCCGCCGCCGATCACCATCGCCGTCTGGTTGACTTCCAACTCGGCCTCTTGCAGCGGCTGCATGAGCGCCACCTTGGAAACGGCCATACGCACCAGGTCCTTGGCCTTTTCGGTGGCCAGGTCCGGGTTGTTTTTATGGACCCAGGAGTCCTGATTGCGGATGTTGCACATTTCGAAAAGGTATTTGTTCAGACCGGCATTGATCAGCGTTTCCTGGAACAGGGGTTCGTGGGTTTTCGGCGTGCAGGCCGCCACCACCACCCGATTCAGGTTTTTCTCCTTGATGATCTGGGTCATGCTGTCCTGGGTGTCCTGGGAACAGGTGTACATGTTGTCCGTTACATAATCCACGTAGGGAAGGCTTGCCGCGTAATCGCGGACGGCCGGCACATCCACCACGCCGGAAATGTTGATGCCGCAGTTGCAGACGAAGACACCGATGCGGGGACGTTCGCCGAACACATTGGTTTCCGGAACGATTTCGGGCGTTTTGGTCTGGGTGTTGCGGGCAGCGCTCAGTGCGGCGCCCGCGCTGCCGGCGGCGGCACTGGCGTCGATAACCGACTGGGGAATATCTTTGGGGCCCTGGAAGGCGCCGCAGACGTAGATGCCTTTTTGGGAGGTTTCCACGGGTTCGAAGGCGTCTGTTTTGCAGAAATTGCCTTCGGTCAGCTCGATGCCCAGCCTTTCCGCCAGGGCGACCGTTTCGGCGTCGGTTTGCAGGCCGATGGAGAGGACAACCTCGTCGAAGGTTTCGTTTACCAGTCCACCGGATTCCGTGACATAGCGTACAGACAGGTCGTCGCTGCCGGGCAGGGAATCGATGGTGTGCACGCGGCTGCGCACGAAGCGGACGCCTTTTTCCTTGGCGCTCTCATAAAAGCGTTCGAATTCCTTGCCGTGGGTGCGCATGTCCATGAAGAAAATGGTGCACTCCAGATCGTCTCCGGCGTGTTCCTTGGCGATGACGGCCTCCTTGATGGCGTACATGCAGCAGACCGATGAACAGTAGGCGTTGTCGCAGCGGTTCATGTCGCGGGAGCCGACGCATTGGAACCAGG